>JACPYM010000057.1 GCA_016196035.1 Acidobacteriota bacterium
CGCCGCGCCCTACTACGATCAAGCCGCGCCGGGCGATTACGACGGCGACGGCAAAGCCGACCTCACGGTCTGGCGCGCAAGCGATCAGACCTGGTATGTGCAGTGCAGCCTGGATGGCAGTGTGCTGGCCCAGACGCAAGGGCAAACGGGCGACACGGCGGGGCCTGGCAATCATTGATCCAAACGGAATTGCCTGAACTGGCCGGACAAACCGGCTAAAACTGAACCAAACTGCCAAAGCAGGAAGACGGAACACCACCTCCGTCTTCCTGCTTTTTTTGCGGGGTGATTCGATCAGCGGGACAGTACCGCGCGCGTGAGCAAGCGGCACGGTGGTAGTGCAGCCAAGGGGGCAAGCTTGACGCACCGCTTGCTCACGCGCGCGGTACTGTCCCAGCGTCAACTGACTCCCGTAAACGCCATTGCAAACCGCTCTAGCTTGTCCGAGTGCGCTGGAATCCACGCGCCCGCGGCGCACCCGGACAAGCTAAAGCTCGAACTCTAAACGCCCGGACACCAGTGCTGCATTTCCTAGCTGTGTTCCAAACTTGGTTGCTCTGATTTAGACTGCCTTGCACTTCGAGGGAGGGTCTAACCGCATGCTTAGCAAACCTCCCGATTTTGCCTTTTCCTGAAGGAGACCTTGAATGCTCAGGCGTTTTGCCGGCGGCCTGCGCCGGCTCGATTGCAAACCATTTCTTTTCATCGCGCTCTTTTTCGCCGCTTTCTTTGCGCCAATCTTATTTACCGGGCGTTACCTGGTCGGCGGCGATTCGTTGATCTATTCGTACCCGCTGCGCACGGTGGCCTGGGACATGATCCGGCACGGACAGTTGCCGTTGTGGACGCCGTTGATTTTGTCGGGCTATCCCTTGCTCTCGATGGCGCAACTGGGCCTCGGCTATCCGGGCACGTGGAGCTATTTGTTTCTGCCCGGCTATCTGGCCGAAGAGATTTATGTACTGCTGCCGTTTCTGTTTTCGCCGCTCTTTGCCTATGCCTATTTGCGCGCCGTCGGGTGCAGCCGGATGGCGGGATTGCTGGGCGGCTTGAGTTTTGGTTACGGCGGGATGATGGCGGGCGGCTTGTCGCACAACGGCATGTTCACCAATGCGGTGATGTGGCTGCCGCTGTTTTTGCTGGCCATCGAACGTTCGCGCGTCTGGCAGTTCGCGCACGCGCTGGCGCTGGCGGCGCTGGTTTATGCGTTGGCCATTCTGACCGGTTTGGGCCAGGGCTTTCTTTACTCCGGCATCATCGCGGGCGCGTATGGCTTTTGCCTGAGCTTGACCAAGGAACGCACAGCAGCACGCTTCTTTTCGCTGGAACGCTGGCGGCCTTTGTTCGTCGCGGGTTTCGGCATTTTGTTCGCGGCGGGGCTGGCGGCCTTTCAGATTTTGGAGACGATGCGCGCGCAACGCCGCAGCATTCGCAGCGCATTGAATTACGAAACCTTCAGCACAGGGTCATTCACCGCCAGCAGCATCTGGCATTCGTTTCTCACGCCGCTCTATTACTTCAATTTCGAAACGACGGCATACGTACCGGGCCTCGCAGGCGTTTGCATCGTCGCAGCGTTGTTTGCGGGTTTGCGCGTGTTGCCGCAACGTTGGCGCTTGCCGTGGCCGGGCTGGTTTTGGCTGGGATTGTCGGTCGCGGGCTTTCTGTTGATGCAAGGCGACGGCACGCCGGTCTATCGCTGGATTTATCGTTTGCCGCTGGTCAATCTATTCCGCATTCCGTGGCGGCACGCGTTTGAATTCACGTTGGGGCTGTCTATGTTGGCGGCGTTCGGCTGGGACGCGGTGCGAAGCTGGTACAGTACCGCGCGCGTGAGCAAGCGGCACTTGGCAGGAATATCCAAGGGTGCAGCGTCCGGCCAACCGCTTGCTGACGCGCGCGGTTCCGTATCGGCGGATTGGCTCGGCTATCTCGCGCTGGCCGCAGTCACGGCCTTCGCCCTCTGGTCAATGCGCCAAGCCGTGCCCGTGATGACGCCGGGCAATCATCCGTTCTACTTTCGTGAACAGACGTGGCTGGCGTTCAAATTGAGTTTACTGGCGGGTTGGTGCGCGCTGGTCTGGTGGGCCTGGACAAAGATGCGTTGGCGGCACGCGCGCGTCGTTCTGCTGACGGTGATTTTCAGCGCTTGTTTTTGGGAGCAGCAAGTGTTGGTCGCGCATTGGTGTTTCCCCTTCCTGCCGGATGCGGCGTATTTCGCCACGCCCGCGCCTTCGACCAAGTTCATGCAGCAATACGAGCCGACGCAAAATCGCGTCTTCACTTCGACCTCGACCTATTTCAATCTGAAGCTGCCGGTCGCCGAACCGCACAACATTTCGATGGTGCGCGGGCTGCACAATGCGGCGGGCTACGAACCGCTGTTGCCGAAACGCTACGCCGACGCCTTTGGCAGCGGGATGTTGTTCAATACGCCGACGATCAACGCGCCGCTCGATCCCCAGATTTTGCAGCCCGCCTGGCAGGTGCTGGATTTGCTCAACGTGCGCTTGGTCGCGGATTTCAGTTCGTTCAACACCGAGTTTTTTGAAAAAGAAGGCGTGCTCTTTCCGGTCAACGACAGCCAGATTCAATTGCAGCCAGGCCGCGCGCTCACGCTCAGCGGCTCCGACTTCGCCGCCGAAGGCGTTTCTATAGTCACGACGCTGGCCGATGCCGGCGACATCCCGCAGGGCGAACCCGTCGCGCAATTGACCGTGCACACGACCGACGGGCGCCAATTCGATTACGAATTGAAAGCCGGCGTGGACACCGCCGAATGGGCGCACGAGCGGCCCGATGTCAAAGCGCACATCCGGCACAACCTGCCCAAAGTCTTCGATCAATCAGTCGGCGACGCGGCGAGTTCGTTCCTGGCTTATCATTACTGGACGAATTTCCGCTTGGCGCAGCCGGGCGTGATTGAGCGCATGGTCTTGCAAAGCAAAACCCAACGCGCGCCGCTGATCGTCTGGCGCACGGGTCTTTACAGCACACAACCTCGCCAACTGGTTTCGGTGTTTGCACGCCTGCCGGGGCATTGGCGCAAGGTCTACGATCAAGACCAAACGCAGATTTACGAAAACAGCCGCGCGCTGCCGCGCCTCTGGTTGACGCCGCAAGCCGCAGCCGTCAGCGCTGAAGAGGCGCTCAAACGCATTCGCGGTGAAAGCGCGCAGCCTTTCAATCCGCGCCAGACCGCGCTCATTGAAACTGCCGCAGCGGGTTTGCCGAAAGAGTTGCTGCCCGCCGCAAATAACCAATTGGCCGACACGGCCAGCGCGCGTTACGTCAGCTATCAACCCAATCATGTGGTCATTGAAACCAACGCGGACAGACCCGCCGTGCTGGTCGTCAGTGAAGCGCATTATCCCGGCTGGACGGCGCGGCTGGACGGACAGCCGACGGCAATTTACGCGACCGATTATTTGCTGCGCGGAATCGTCTTACCGGCAGGCCAGCATCGAGTGGAGATGCGTTACACCGCACCGGCGGCGCTCAGCGGCCTGGGCATTTCCGTGCTGACGCTTGGACTTTTGCTGGGGCTGGTTTGGCGGGCGCGCCGCAAAACGAATTGACCAGATCACATTCTCCATTCTACTTTCTTAGGCAGAACGTGAGTTTCACTGCTTACGAATGGAGAATAGAGAATGAAGAATGCGGCACAGGTTTCCCAATTGCTGGGCGGCGGAAGTGTTGCACGCTGCTACCGACTAGCACTTTTCTGAAAGGCAACAAGTATGACTGAAACACATCGCATCAACATTCAACTCAAAGCGGCGCATCAGGGTGGCGCCTGGCACGGCCCTTCGTTGCGCGAATTGCTGGACGGCGTGACGGCTACACAAGCGGCGCAACATTTGCTGCCCGACGCGCACAGCATCTGGGAACTGGTCAATCACATCCGCGCCTGGGAAGCCATCGTCAACCGTCGCGCGCTAGGCGAAACCATCAGCGACGTGCCCGATGAAATAAATTTCCCGCCCGTGACTGACACCGGCGACAGCGCCTGGCAAGCGGCCTTGCAGCAACTGGACGAGACCAATCGGCAGTTGCGCGCGACCATTCAGCAACTCGACGAAGCCCAATTGCAGGAACTAGCACCGGGCAAAACACATCCGCTTTACTTTGAATTGCACGGCGCGTTGCAGCACACGCTTTATCACGCGGGGCAAATTGCGCTGCTCAAAAAGGCGCTCACCTGATTTGGTTCGGCAGCGCTGCCTCATTTGATGTTGAGCCTGATCGGATTGGCCGTCTTCCCTTCCACGTTCAACACGACATCCACCACGCCGCGCCCGGCCAGCGCGCGCGGCAGCGTGATGTTGAGTTGATCCAATCCGACCAAGCCCGGCGCGGCGCTCGCGAAAGACACCGTCGCATTGACCGGTGGCAGCGTACCGCCACTCAGCGTCACCTCTACGTCATCCTGCCGCTGGCGCAACCGCCAACCCGTGCCGAATAACACCGCCACCACCACATCGGTCGTTGGCCCCAGATCAAGCGGCAGCGTCACGTAGCGATTGGTCGCCGGGTCTAGGCGCACCAGCGGTTCGAATTGTTGCAGCGTGCCGCGCGCGCGCACCGCTACGCCCGCCGGCACGTCGCGGCCATTGGCATTGGCTGAAAAAAAGTCCGGCGCAACCGTGGCGAGAATGACGTCGCCGCGACTGAGTGCGCCGCTGGCATTGCTGACCGTGACCAGGGCTACGCCGGGCGCACTGCCTGCCGGGATTTGATAATTGAGCTGGCTGGCCGAAACAAAAAACAGCGGCGCCAACCGTTCGACGCCTGCGCTGTCGCGCACTTTGACCTGCGTGCCCGCCAGTGTGGTCGGCAACGGCAAACTCGGGGCGGATTGCGTCGCGGTGGAGAGCGCCGTGCCAAACGCGCTGGCGATGCTTTCCGGCGCGAGTTCCCCGCCGAGAAAACTGGCGGCGGAAACATTCACCAGCGTGGCTTGCGTTGCGAGTTGGGTCACCGTGAAAGTTTGCCCCGCGACGGTCAGCGTACCCGTGCGCGTGGCTCCGGCATTGGCGGCGACGGTGTAATTCACCGTGCCGGTGCCCACACCGGTTGCGCCCGCCGTCAAGGTCAGCCACGCGGCGTTACTCGTTGCCGTCCAATTACAAGGCGTGGCGGCTTCGACAAACACGCTGCCCGTACCGCCCGCAGCGGTAAAGCCTTGCGCGCTGGGGCTGCGTGTAAAGGTGCAAGGCTGCACGATGAAGCTGGTGGTTTGCACGTTGTTGCAACCGGCTTTGCTCAGCGTGAGCGGCCCACTGACCGCGCCCGCTGGCACGCGGGTATCAATTTGCGTGGCGCTCACCACGCTGAATTGCGCCGCGACATCATTGCTAAAACGTAGCGCCGTCACGCCCGTGAAATTCGCGCCGTTCAGCGTGACCGGTGCGCCGACGACGCCTGCCGGAGTGAAGCTGTTGACGCTAGGACAACTCACGCCCGGCGTGATCGTGAAGTTAGCGTCGGAAATATCGAAGAAGATATTGCCCAGCGCTTCGACCTTCAAGCGCGCCTGCGTCGTCTGCACATTATTGGGCACGATGATCGCGGCGCTGCCGTTGTTCACCGTATTCGCCAGCAGCACGGTCGGGAAGCTCTGGCCGCCATCGGTCGAAAGCAGCAGCCGCACATTGCTCGCCAGCGTTTGCGTGCCGTTGACATTCCAGGTCACGGTTTGCACATTGCCGCCCGTCCAATTGACGGCTGTATTGGGCAGGGTCACGGCGAAGGGGCCGGAGTTATCCACCGTCAATTTGACCGCGTCTTCATTGACGCCGCCGCGTTGGTCGTAAACGGTTACGCGGAAGTTGAGCATGCGCGGCACACGTGGCAACGCCTCCGCCGTCTGCAAGCCATTGAGCGTCGCGGGCGGCGTGTTGGCGTTGTTCAAAATATAGGTCAGGCTCGGAAAGGTACGCGCTGGATTGGCTGTGGCGGCGAAGCTGCGAAAGAGCGGGCGCGTGGTCGTGGGCGGATCGCTTGCCTGATCGCCATAAGGCGGATTGACGAAGGCGGTTTCGCCCGCATCCACCTGATCCCAGGAGTAAGTTAGGTTGGCGACATCGCCCGCGTCGGCGTCGGTGCCCGTGGCTGTCAAGGTGAACGGCGTCTGTTTAGGGATGGTGAAATCCGGGCCGCCATTGACCGTCGGCGCGCGATTGGCGGTGGCGATTATCGTGCCGCAAGCAGCGGTATTGAGATACGCCAGAATTTCGCGCACGCTGCCGTTGTGAAAGCGCATATCGCGGGTGAGCGTGACGTTGTCGGTATCGCAAACGCCGATGTAGGCCATGAGCGTCGTGCCGCCACCCGGTTCGTAAGCCGTCGAACTGTTGCGCTGGCTGCCGCAAAAACCGTTGGCAGTGTTGTAGGAATGATGCGCGCCAAATTGATGGCCGACTTCGTGCGCCCAGATGCCCAAGGGCCGGCTATCACCCACCGGGTAACTGACGCCCAGCGTGGTCGCCCCACGGCCTTTATTCGGCCCTTGCAGGTCAGACGTGCCCGTCAGCGGATTAAACTGCTTGTTGTCGCAAACCACGCCAAAGCCCGCCGAGCCTTGATTGTTGAACCCGGTGCTGGCCCCCAGCACGTGCCCCAGGTCGTAATTGTTCACGCCCACTTGATCGCGCAAGACGGGCCGCAATTGCTCCATCATCGCCAGCACATTGGCATTCTCGAACGGATCGTTCCCCGCATTGAAACCGCGCTCGGTTGTGAACAGCACATTCGTGCCGCTCGCCAACGTCAGCCGCACCGACAAATCGCGTTCATAAATCGCATCGAGTCCGTTGAGCCAGATGTTGATCGAAGCCAGTGTGCCCGCGTTCGTGCCGTTGCCAAAGGCGTTGGCGTATTCCCAGGTCGCGGCAATGGCGATGCGATAGGTGCGCAACTGTTCGCCGATAGCACTATCCGGCGTCTCAGCGGCAACGACGGACAAGCCTGCCTCTTGCGCCAGGCAGGCAGCGCTTCCCACTTCCGCCGCGCCGGTTTGGCTGAAATAAAGCGTGGGGTCTTGCGGAGCCGGGAACAAGGTTGTCACTGCGCCGCCCACCAGCAACGTCGCGTGCAAGCCCGCAGGCGACCAGGCCGCGCGCATCGTCAATCCCGGCACATCCAGCGCCTGCCCGCGATAACTTTTGATTGCCGGAAATTGCGCGGCCAGGGCGGGTTCCAGCAAGGGCGACTCTTCGATTTTGAAATGCGCCAGGCCGCCGTCCGGCAAGGGCAAGGGCAGAATCGTCTGACTGCCGTTTGGCGCGCCCTTGAATTCCAACGGCGTGCTGGCCAGCAGTTGCTGCAACGCTGCCGCATTCAACTGCCAAACGGGCGCGTCGCCCGCCACACCACGCGCCAGCCGCTCCGCGCGTGTCAGCGGTTGCCAGAGCGGCGTTGCCGATTGCCTACGATTGCTGAGCGCGGGGGCGTTCCAAGCAAGGCCGTAACACAGCCCTAGCAATACAAGCGGCCAAAAATGCGAGATGAATTTCATAAGTTTGTTTGTTGATGTCGCGACACGTTTCAGAAACCTTGGTTTAATAGCTATAGCTCATTGTCATCAACCGTCATCAACGTAGCGCAATCTGCCGAGGTTGCGCGGCTGACGCTACTTCGACCTGGGGAGTATACCAACGCCATCGTCGTAGCTCACAAAGCGCGCAACCTCGGCAGGTTGCGCTACGCTACCGGCAGTCGCGTGCTTCTGCTTCAAGCAGTTTTTTGCCCGGCCGCCTGCTACAGATTGGTTTATCACAAGGGGAAGTTTTGCCAGAGACGACGCCACCTCGCAGGTCATCGTCTGGCGGGAGCGCCGCAACACCACAGATTGGAACAGCACCAGCTTAACGACACAATCCTGTTTTGCCAATTGGATCGGTTTGCAATTGCGTTTACGGGAGCGCGTTGTGCCGGGACGGTACCGCGCGCGTGAGCAAGCGGAGCCTGTGCGATTCGGCCAAGGGCGCAAGCTTGACGTGCCGCTTGCTCACGCGCGCGGTACCGTCCCGTTGCGCGGCTTTTCCCATACACTGATGTGAAAACCGATTTAAGCCATTCGAAAATCTGCACACTTGGCGTTGTCAGGGGCGCGCACCGCGTAGTACAAAATCGGCATGAAGACCAACGCATCACTCACCGCGCCGCTCATTCAGTTCGCCGCGTTCATTCTTACGTTCCTACCCATCACGTTCGCGCAGAACACCATTCCCCCCATCGCCACAGGCTACGGCGCTGAAGGCACATTCACGGTGCTGGATGAACGCTTTGCCAGCCCTCTCTTCCCTGCCGAGAACGTGCACGTCTTTCTTCCAGCGGAAAGAAGCTCGTTGGCGCCGGTGATTTTCTTTGCACCCGGTTTCAGCGTGACCGACCCGGCCAGCTATCGCCCGCTGATCAATCACATCGTCAGCCGTGGTTACGCCGTCGTCTTCTCGCCCTTTCAAATCATTGCGGGCGATGGCAGCGTGTATGAGAAACGCTACGACACGATCTTTGCCGGATATGAAGAGGCCGTGCGGCGTTACGGGATGTTTTTTGATCTGACGCGGGTGGCGTTTATCGGGCATTCGTTCGGCGGCGGCGCTTCGTTTGCGATGTTGCAACGCGGAGCCGTGGGCAAAGGCTGGGGCAGCCGCGGGGTGTTCCTGTTCGCAATGGCACCCTGGTACGTGTATGAGATCACGACCAAACAGTTGCTCGACTTCCCATCGCACGCCAAATTGCTGGTGCAGGTCTATGACGCCGATACTGTCAATGATCATCGCATTGCCAAAGAAGTCTTTGAACGCACCGACCTGCCCGCCAGCGAAAAGGATTTTGTGCTCTTGCGCAGCGATCAACAGCAAGGCGTGACGCTCGACGCCGCGCACGGCACACCGTCGGGCCAGACGCCGAACGCGCTGGATTATTACGGCATCTGGCGGCTGTTTGATGCGCTCGCCGATTATGCGTTCAATGGCGCAGCAGCGGGCAAAGACGTCGCGCTTGGCAACGGCAGCGCGCAACAACGTTTCATGGGCGTATGGCCCAACGGCCAGCCGGTCAAAGAGGCGCTGGCGGGTGATTGCGTGACGATCACGCGCGCCTCGTCATCATTTCTCTTTCCCTACGATCAAACCATTCATGACCTGACCGCGCTTTCTGCCGCCAGTTTCAAAGCGCCGCTCGCGCCCGCCTCCATCGGCTCCGCCTTCGGCAAATTGCTGTCGGCTGCGACGGCGGCGAATAGCAGCGCCAGCCCGCCTGTCGCGTTGAACGGCACGGCGCTCAAGGTGCGCGATAGCGCTTGCGTCGAACGGTTCGCGCCATTGTTTTTTGTCTCGCCGGGGCAAATCAATTTCCTCTTACCCGCCGAGACTGCCACGGGCGCGGCCACGCTCATCGCCCAGAACGATGCGGGCGAAGTCAGCCTGGGCGTCATCAATGTCAACCGCGTCGCGCCGGGCCTCTTTGCCGCCAACGCCAATGGTCAGGGCGTAGCGGCGGCGCTAGCCTTGCGCATCAAGCCGGACGGCCAGCAAGTTTACGAACCCGCCGCGCGTTACGATGACAGCACCAAACGCTTCGTCGCCGCGCCAATTGAGCTGGGCAATGCGGATGACCAGGTCTTCCTGCTGCTCTTTGGCACCGGCTGGCGCAATCGCAGCGATCTCGGCCAGATCAGCGTCACCCTGGGCGGCCAACGCGTCGAAGCGCTTTTCGCGGGCGCACAAGGTTCGCCAGGTCTGGATCAAATGAATCTGCGTTTGCCGCGCGCACTGGCCGGGCGTGGTGAAGTGGATGTCGTGTTGCAGGTGGATGGGCAAATGGCGAATACCGTCAGGGTGAGTTTCAAATGAGCCACTGTTGCGTAAGTTGCGAAATGCCCCCCTGACCAATTTTCTCGCTGGGAAATTTCAACTTGGTTGTCGTGACTGCACTCAGGCCGCTTTTTGTTTCAGATGCAATTTGATGAGTTGGGAATCTTCGGTCACATCCACCTCTTTCCACTCACCCGTTGCCTCATCTAAAAACTCGACGAGGTAGCCGGCAGGGTGATACGCAGTGGCCGCAAACACCTCCAATACAGTACCCACCTCACCGCGCCTGATGTGCTGACTCGGTAAATCAACGAGCAAGGCCACCAAATCATTGACTTGAATCTGTTCCATCAAATTTCCTTTCAAATCACATAACAACTGGTCAACCGTGGAAACGTTTTACCATACTCGATGATTCAGGCCGTTCTGATCAACGCCGTCTTGCCACCATGCGCCAGTTGATAATCCAAGACGAATCTTCGACCAAAGACGGACGGCTCAATCTCGTCTGCTTCATCACTGCGAACGGCCTGCAACAGTTGCGCTCTCAGTCATTCGGCATGGGTCGCTGTCAACCCAAGTGCCGCTTGCCCAAGTGCCGCTTGCCCAAGTGCCGCTTGAAAGACCCGCGCCTTGTGGCCGCCGCGTTCATGCGACAGGTTGAGGCTGTAGTCCCGCAGTTTGGCCAGCTCAACCACGGCGTTTTCAGCGTCAGGCAATTTCATTGCATCAATAACCGCCTGCCGGAGCGGCGCGTTCGAGTTGCAATTCGCCCGCGCGCCAGCGTTTGAAATCGTCGCACAGCGCCGCCGTGGCTGTGGCACCGATGCGCGTCACCCCGGCATCAATCATTTCCAGCGCGGCAGCCAGTGTGCGCACGCCGTGTGCGGCTTTGACTTGCACGCGCGCGCTGACGTGGGCGCGCATCAATTGAATGTCGGCCACCGTCGCGCCGGTCGAGGCAAAGCCGGTCGAAGTCTTCACCCAATCCGCGCCGGCTTCATCGCATAACTGACAGGCCGCGATTTTTTGGTCGTCGGTCAAATAGGCGTTCTCAAAAATCACTTTGACCTTGGCGCGCTGTGCGTGCGCCAAATCGCAGACGCTCTGCACTTCGGCTTGTACGTAATCAAGTTGGCCCGAACGTAGCGCGCCATAGTTGATGACCATATCGAGTTCGAGCGCGCCTTCCTGCAACGCCTGCCGTGCTTCGGCCAATTTGGTTTCGCGTGTCGAGCTACCGTGCGGGAAGCCGACAACCGTGCTGACCAGCACATCAGAAGCGGCCAGCGCCTCCGCCGCCAGCGTGACGTGATACGGCTTCACGCACACCGAAGCCACGTCGTATTGCGCGGCCAATGCACAGCCAGCCAGCACTTCGGCTCCGGTCAATTGCGGTTGCAGCAGCGAGTGGTCAATGGTTTTGGCGAATTGTGCGAGGGTGATGGTCTGACTGTTTAGGCGCATAGTTTGGTTCTCTGCAATTGTTCAACCTACATTCTGGCGCGCCCACACCGCCGCGCCCATCAACCCGGCGTTGTTGCCCAAGGTCGCCGGTAAAATCTCGATGGCGTCTTTGTCGGCCACGCGCACGCGGTCGCGCACGGTGCGGCGAATGGGTTCAAGGATCAAATCACCCGCCGCCGCCACGCCCCCGCCAATCAGGACGCGGCGCGGCGTGAGCGCCATCACGACATTGGCGATGCCATAGCCGATGGCCTTGCCCGCAAACTCATAAATTTCGCGCGCCACCTCGTCACCCGCCAGCGCGGCCTGATAAATCAATTCGGGCGTGATCAGATTCAGATCGCCAGCGCATAGTTCCGTGATCTTCGTCGTCGCCCCTTGCACCACGGCGCGCATCCCCGCCGCCGACATGGCCGGGCCAGAGGCGAAGGCTTCGATGCAACCACGCGAGCCGCAATTGCAACGCGGGCCGTTGAAATCCACGCTGACGTGGCCCAATTCGCCCGCCGCGCCGCCGATGCCCAGATACAATTCGCCGTTAATAACCAAGCCGCCGCCGATGCCTGTGCCCAGCGTATACAGTGCGCAACTCTCGACGCCACGGCCCGCGCCGAACTTCCATTCGCCCAGCGTCGCCGCACGTGCATCGTTAATGATGGCGACTGGCAAACCGCTGGCCTGCGCGAGTTCAGCGCGCACCGGCACGCTACGCCATTGCCCCGGCAGATTGGGCAGAAAGAGCGTCAGCCCGTGTTCCAGATCGAGCAGACCCGGAATGCCCAGGCCGATGCCGCCAATGTCGTCTTTCTGTTGGCCCGTAGCGCTGATGACCGTGTGCGCGAGTTCGGCCATGCGCACGATCACGGCGTCGTGGCCTTCCTGCGCGTGCGTGGGCGTCGCGGTCAGCCCGCTGATGTCGCCGCTGTCGGTGTTGACGAGAGCGGCTTTGATATTGGTGCCGCCGAGATCAATGCCAATAAACAAAGTTTTCGGTGTCATGTGTTTTGAGAAGTTGTTTCTGCGAGATTGTTAGACCAGCGGGCGGATGTTAGCACGAGGCCGGAAATCTGCGAAGCTGAGCGGGAAAAACCTACGGCTAGCCTTGCCACTCTTGCCTGCGCACAGGTGCTGGCCTACACTGCGCGCCGTTCATCGAATTTCAGCCCCACAGCAATCAGCATTTGAGGATGTGGCGCTGCTCAACACTCGTAAGTGAATAGGCGCAGATAACTTGTACGTTGATGGCAAAACAGCAAGAAGAAAATCAACGGACTGCCCTATCTCCAGGGGTTCAGCTTGAGCCGCTTCAGTCCGGCGTACTCTATTCGCCCGCTGACGAGATGCTACGCCGAGCAATTACAGATACGCTCAAGGCCCCAACAGCAAAACGGGCAGGGATCTTCGAGCGATTCGCGCGCGAGATTGAAGCGTTTGTGGCCGCGCATTATCCCCAACGGCCCTGGACCTGTGGGGTCTACACGGGGACGGATGGCTCGCAGATCTTCCGTGGCGGCGTAGGACATTCGCTAGTCATAGACGCAAGCGGCCGACTGTGGCGGGCCTGTAGTTACGAGGACTTTGATACAACCTATGTGCTGAGGGGGAACTCCTGCGAGATCGAAAGCCTGACCCCGCTCTACTCGCAAATGCTCGAGTACCTGGCTGAGGAGAGGCCTTGATGCATGGCTGCGCAACGAGCTGCGCCTAACGTATGAGGTAGGCCGGCAGAAGAGGAGTGAAATGTGCAAGCTGAGCTAAGCAGGCTGGAAGAGCAGTTGAGACGGGCGCTTGAAGGTGAGACCTGGCATGGCCTGTCCGTGCTCGAAACCCTGACAGGCGTCTCGGCGGAGCAAGCCGCCGCGCATCCGCTCGCCGGCGCGCACAGTATCTGGGAGTTGGTGCTGCATCTAGGCGGCACGTATGGCTTGGTATTGCGGCGGCTCGGCGGAGACGGCAGGCAAATGACAGAGGCTGAGGATTGGCCCGCTGTGCCAACGCCCAGCGCCGAAAACTGGCGTGAAGCCATCCGCGTGCTGAAACGACTCAACGAAGAGCTCAAACTGGCAGTCAGCAGCTTTCCGGCAGAGCGGCTGGATCAGCCCCTGGTCGCCGAGGCTCCTTACACTGCCTATACGCAGTTCATTGGCGTAACACAGCACAATCTCTATCATGCGGGCCAGATCGCGCTCTTGAAGAAGGCGCTAGCGTCCGACGGAATGCAGATGAGCGACTAGGTCAGTGGAGCGGCCTAACGGCCATCCCACAATCCAAAGAGAACTACTCATGAGCAAGACCAATCCAGTAGAAATCAGGAAGACTCCCATGCTGCGGTATCTCGTCACTCCTAACCCAACCCGCACCTTTTTGCTTATAGCGCTCGTCTGCGCTTTGGTCGCCACAAGAGCCGTCCATGTCCAACAGGCGAAGGGCAGCCGCACGGTTCGCCTGCTCACACGCGCCGGCCAGGTGTTGGAAGGGAGCCTCTCCGCAGGCAACTTCACGCTGAACGGAAACTCGCCCCGCTCTCTGGATGTGGAGACATTGCTTTCCATCAACCTGGCGGCGGAGGCAAGCCCGCGCGAAACTGAGCGAATCACTGCCGCTCTCGCCGCCGTGCAGGGCGCTGACCGCGTAGCGCGTGATACTGCGGTGGCGGAGTTGACCGACATCGGGTTGCCCGCGCTCACGCCTGTGCTCAACGCCTACAAGGATCGTGACCTGCGCGAGCCTGATGCGCTTTACCGCCTCTTCGGTCGCTTGATGCCCGGCTATGCTGACGCGGCTGACCGCTCCCTCGACCTCATCCGGCTGAAAAATGGGGACGCCCTGCGCGAACGGGTGGGCATGGAATCGCTCACGTTCCAACCGCCCGGCAGGACTGTGATGAAGCTTCCCCTCGCCTTGATTCGTGCGCTAGCGGTGCGGCAGGGCGTGATCGAGAAAACCTTTGAGGTGCAGGCGCTGCGCCATTGCACCCAGATCGAGTTTCTTGATACTGGCGTAGTGCTTGGCCCTCAATCGCGCGTCGAAGCGACCGCCGCCGGGTATGTGCGGCTTTCTTTCGCCATTGATGGCTGGGCCTCCGATCCGGATGGACTGAAAGTGCCGGGGCCGAACTACAAGACGAACCTGGTGGATGGCTTTCCCTTTGGAGCGCTGGTGGGCAAGGTCGGTGCCACGGGGCCGCGCTTCAGCGTGGGGCGTCACTTGGACAAGACGGGCTTGGGTGAGGGCCGCCTTTACCTTGCCGTGAACGACAACGCGCATTGGCAAAACAACATCGGCAGCTTTCGCGTGAGACTGCGCGTCAGTGATGCTTACGATGTGGGTGATCCGCAGTAATCGCTGGACGCCACAATTGCTTCAGGCGCGGCCCAGTGAACGTGTCAGTAAGGCTACATATGGCTGAATCTGGTCGGCAAAGATGGTTGCGAATGGCGGCACTCTTAGGTGCCGTGTACTTTGTCTTCGGCGTCGCCTTTGCGACATTCGCGAGTTGGTCTGCGTCCCATTCGATGCGTGTTACCTGGAATCGCTTGGGCTTCCTGGCCTCCGCCATCGCGTTCGCACTTCATATAGGTTACGAGTACTTTCGCTTGCGTAACTCGCCCCTAACAACAGCGGCGCACGTCGCCATAGCCGTGGCATTGGGCGCTTTTGCTTTGGCAGTCAACGCGAACGTTCATGGCTACCGAGTGGGCTCAAGTAACAAGCGACTGCTCGCCTTCGCGCTCTTGGCATGGCCGGTGATAACGGCAGTCCCGGCATTTGTGGTCGCGCTAGTTACGGCAGCCGGACTAACCTTCAAACGGCGAAGCGCTTGATTGCCACGGATTGAGTTGAAGGTGAAATCTAAGCGCCGCGCCCGGTCAACTCTGACGTTCCGGCACAGCGCACTTTTGCTAGCTACGCAATTGAAAACTGATCTAATTCACCCAGTCGAGGTAACACATGAAACAACAGAAACATTGCATGTCCATTCTCATTCTCTTCGCCAGCTTGACCTTATCCTTGCCGGTTCCGGCCAAGACACCCTTGGCGCAAAGCCGAACCAATCAGGCACAGGCCACACAACAAGGCGACAAATACCCTACGGTTGAAATGCACAGAAGCAAACTTCATCAGGACAAATCGCAAGGCGTGATCTACCTGGACGCCCGGCAACGCGAAGAACGGCGCGTGGTGATGCGGGAGGGTCTCGTTTACGACCACAGCGGGAATACGTTGATCACCACCCGCAGCAAACACAAAAATCAAAACAACTACGTGATGGATGCCGCCGGGAACTTCTATCTGTTTGATGAGTTCACGCACCCAGAGATTCGCCACTCCAGCATCTTTGCCGGTGGCCCAGTCGCGGGCGCAGGCAATATCACGATTCAAGAGGGGCGAATTACGTACATAGATGCTGACAGCGGCCATTACCCAAGCGCAGGCGTTTTTGAGAACGTGAAGAAAGAAATTGCGGCCCACGGTACGATCAACGGGGATCATTCCCAAAAGGACACCAGCACCGAGCAAGAAACGAAAAGTAAGAGCGGCAAGAAAGACAAAAAGGGCAAGAAGAAAAAGCATCATTCACAGTAAGCGTTATGGCTTGGCAGCGACACCTTACTGGCATTCGATAAGTCTAAATACGCAGAGGCCAGCCACAGATCGAGACCTGTTGCTGGCCTCTGCGTATTTAGAGAACAGCACCATTACCTTGGCGGACTTGCTTCCTGCCAATTGCGGTACTGACCTGGCATCCCACAAACATCATTTGCTCACTTTGCCAGTGGCTGGCTAGAATGGCGCTGCTTTCACCAACACATCCGTAACTCAGGATTTGCGTGCGCAGCAACGATTGCAAACGAAACTAAAACATCCCATGCACTTACTCGACTTCACGCTGGCAGAACGAGTCGAGCAGGCTGAAACATTGCCTGCGCGTTGTTACACCGACCCGGCCTATCTCGAACAAGAAACCAAACAAATCTTCCGTCGCACCTGGCAACTGGCCGGACGCTTGGAGCAGGTCGCGCAGCCCGGCAGCTACTTCACGACCGAAGCGGCGGGCGAGCCAGTGCTGATCGTGCGGGATCGCCAGGGCACGCTGCGCGGCTTTCATAACGTGTGCCGCCATCGCGCGAGCCTCCTGGCGGCGGGCGCGGGACACTGCGAACAGTTCCGCTGTCCGTATCACGGCTGGACGTATGAGCTAACCGGCAAACTGGTTGGCACGCCGGATTTTCAAGGTGTAGAGAATTTTGACCGCCACGCTTTCGGGCTGGCGTCCTTGCAACTCGAAACCTGGGAGCAATTCATCTTCGTTAAGCTGGACGCCGCCGCGCCTTACAGCCTGAGCGATTGGCTGACAGACATTCCGTCCCAAACGCGCCATCTGCACGCCGGCAAGATGCAACTCGTCGAGCGGCGCGATTACGTGATCGAATGCAATTGGAAGGTTTATGTTGATAACTATGTCGAGGGCTACCACGTGCCTATCGTCCATCCGTCGCTGATGCGCGAATTGGATTTTCAACGCTATCGCACGCTCACCAACCGCTTTTATTCGCGGCAAGACGCGCCGCTCAAAACCGGCAATGATCCGCAACGGCGTTATCAGCCAACAGCAGCGCAGGCCGAAGCGCTGTACTTCTGGGTCTTTCCCAATCTGATGCTCAATATTTATCCCGACAACCTGTCAGTGAATCTGATCTTGCCGCTGGGGCACGAACGAACCTTAACGATTTTCGAGTGGTTCTTTCACGAACCGGACGCGCCGGGGATGGCCGAACGAATTCACCGCACGGTTGAATTGAGCGACGAAGTGCAAGCCGAAGACATCCGCGCTTGTGAGTTGGTGCAGAAGGGCCTGCGTTCGATGTCGTATGAGCGCGGGCGTTATTCGGTCAAACGCGAGAACGGACTCCATCATTTTCATTCGCTGTGGTACGAATTTATGAAGGGATAGCCACAAAAAGGCGCAGAAGACGCAAAGGGAGTCCAGGCATGACAGAAGCCGAGTTGCCTGATTCCTGATTCCTGATTCCTGACTTCTGATTCCTGATCGTCGGAAAATAACGGCTGAGTTTCACTTATCAGGAATCAGAAGCCAGGAATCAGGGGTCGGGTAGAGAGGTTGTAACCACTGCTTCTTTCAAAACTACCCAAACCCTCTTTTGCGCCTTTTTACAGCAAAGACAACCAGGTTACCGAATGATCGAAAACAAACTCCAACTCTTACAAGACAAGAACAAGGCCGCTGAGGTTGGCGGCGGCCCGGAACGCATCAAACGCCAGCACGCCGAAGGAAAAATGACGGCGCGTGAGCGCGTCGAATTCCTGCTGGATGACGGCAGCTTTGAAGAGTTCGACAAGTTCGTGGCGCATCGTTGCCTTGATTTCGGCATGCAGGAACAACTCTTTCCCGGCGACGGTTTCATCACCGGCCACGGCTTGATTGACGGGCGCGAGGTCTTTGTCTTCGCCCAGGATTTTACCGTCTTTGGCGGCTCGCTGTCGGAAACGAATGCGCAGAAGGTCTGCAAGATTATGGACCTGGCGATGAAAGTCGGCGCGCCCGTGATTGGCTTGAACGATTCGGGCGGCGCGCGCATTCAGGAAGGCGTGGCCTCGCTCGGCGGGTATGCCGACATCTTCTTGCGCAACACGCTGGCGTCGGGCGTGATTCCACAAATTTCGGCGATTATGGGGCCGTGCGCGGGCGGCGCGGTCTATTCGCCCGCGATCACCGATTTCACCGTGATGGTCAAAGACACCAGTTATATGTTCATCACCGGCCCCGATGTCATCAAAACCGTCACGCACGAAGACGTGACGAAAGAAGAACTCGGCGGTGCGATGACGCACAACGCAACCAGTGGCGTAGCCCATTTCGCGACTGAGAATGAAGAAGACTGTTTGCGCGTCATTCGCGAACTGTTCTCCTTCATCCCGTCAAACAACATGGATGACCCGCCGCGCATCGCCTGTGGCGATCCAATTGACCGAGCGGATGAAGCGTTGAACACGGTCGTGCCGCTTGAATCGAACAAGCCTTATGACATTCGCCAGGTCATCAACAAGGTCGTAGACAATGGTTACTTCTTCGAGATTCAAGAACATTTCGCGCGCAACATTGTGATCGGCTTTGCGCGGCTGAACGGCCAGCCGGTGGGCCTCGTGGCGAATCAACCGAGCTTCCTGGCGGGCGTGCTCGACATTGACGCGAGCGTCAAAGGCGCGCGCTTCGTGCGCTTCTGCGATTGCTTCAACATTCCGATCATCACCTTTGAGGACGTGCCAGGCTTCCTGCCGGGCGTCAATCAGGAACACGGCGGCATCATCCGGCACGGCGCGAAACTGCTCTACGCCTACGCCGAAGCGACGGTGCCGAAGATCACCGTCGTGACGCGCAAGGCCTACGGCGGCGCCTATTGCGTGATGGGGTCAAAACACATTCGCACCGACATCAACTTTGCTTATCCATCAGCCGAGATCGCCGTGATGGGCGCGGAAGGCGCGGTTGGCATTCTCTATCGCCGCGAGTTAGCTGGGGCGGAAGACCCGGCGGCGGCGCGCCAGGAAAAGATCGAAGAGTATCAGGACAAATTCGCCTCGCCTTATGTGGCGGCGGAGCGCGGCTTTATTGACGAAGTGATCGAACCAAAACAGACGCGGCAAAAACTGATTCGCGCCTTGAAGCTGCTTGCCAACAAACGCGACACCAATCCGCCGCGCAAACACGGCAACATCCCGTTGTGATTTGGAGCCAGCGGCTCTGACGATGACAAAAGGGGTGGAGCAGGTAATCAACCTGCTCCACCCCTTTTGTCGGGTACTTGGTGCGGCTTTAAGCGGCGCGTTTCTTCGCCTTCCCAGTCGTCAATACTTCAATCGCTTTTTTGAGCATGATGTCATCGCCGGATTTGGGCGCCACGATATTCGGCGGCTGTGCTGTGCCACCCGGAGCAGGCGGAGCGGGCGCTTGTTTTTTCGTATCGTTCTCAGTGTCGTCGGGATTGACATCGGCCAGATCGGCGCGCTTCACCTCGACATTCGGCGTCACGCCTTCGGTCATGAAAATCTTGCCGTTGGGCGAAGCATGCCGCGCTACCGTCAGCAAGAACGCCGAACCATCATCCAACGGGAACAGCTTCTGCTCAGATCCCATTCCAAAAAGCGTGCGCTCGCCGACGACATCGCCGCGCTGACTTTCCATCAAGGCCGCTGCCACGACTTCAGCCGCGCCCGCTGTCGTGCGATCCACGATGGCCGCGACGGGCAGATCGGTCAGATCGTTGTCGGCTTTGGCTTCGTAGGTCGCCAACACCGCTTCTTTACGTCCAATGGTTTTGGCAAGCGTGCCGGATTTGATGAAGTAATCAGCGACAGCCACGCCTTCGCTCAAGTCGCCCCCGGCGGAACCGCGCAGGTCGAGCAAAATGCTTTTCGCGCCTTTCTTGATGACATCCTTGACGGCGGCGGCCACGGCTTCGGCTTGCCCTTTGTGCAGGATGGGCACTTTGACATAGCCGACTTGCGCTTCAAGCGTGCGGTCTTCAATCGGCGCGTTGGGCACGGCGGCGCGCGTGAGTTTGAGCTTGTCCGTCTTGCGATTGATGAGCGACAGTTCGACGCTGGTGCCCGCCTGCCCTGCAAGCAAGGTTTTCACGTCGTACAAATCCAGGTCGCGGGTCGCGTGGCCGTCAATGTATTCGATCACGTCGCCGACGCGGATGCCCGCTTTTTCAGCCGGCGAATTCGGCACGACAGTAATCACATACGCAAAACCCGAATACTGACCAATGACTATGCCTGTGACATCGGTGTTGTGTTTGCCCGCTTGATAGTCTTTGACTTGGGCGGGCAACAGATAAGCGCTGTATGGATCAAGGCCGTCGGTCAAGCCGCGCAGCGCGCCGACGCGCACTTTGTCGAGATCAGGTTTCTCTACGTAATCGCTATTGATCTTGCTAATGACCTCTTCAAAGATGCGCAGTTGCGGATAAGGGCCGGTTTCGGCAATCGCACGCACTAGCGGATTGTTCGAGCTGGAAAGCATGCCGCCCACAATCGAATACAGAGCGATAAAGGCGGAAAGCGAAATCAGCGTCAACTTGCTGCGAATGGACATCTACTTCTCCTTAAAGAGGACAGCCGTTCAGGCTGTTGGTCATTGCGATTCGTCACGAATGCACGCTTGCAAACGTGGCCGGATCATACATCACGTGAAAAGAACGGCGCAAGCAGTGCTTCCTGCACAAAAGACAATTAACCACTTAAAATCTCAAGCATTTCCAGCCACCGCCGCATAAATCCAGGCGATTGGAATCACTCGTAAGCCAAGGTGCACTGACAACGCTTTAGATTACAGGAGGAAACCACATGAACGAATTTCCAGGTACGGGTGCGCCCTGGCGTGCCGATCTAAATCTGGTGTTACAACTCTTAATGGGCGGGGTGCTGCTGCTGGGAATGTGGCTGGCGCGCCGGCAGCGCTTTCGCGCGCATGGGATTTGCCAGGCGGCAGTTATGCTACTCAACCTGCCGCTGATTGCGCTAGTGATGTATCCGGCCTTTCAACGTTCGACGCTGCCGCGGTTAGGAGCGGGATTTGGCAAACCCGATGTCCTCATCACGACATTGCACGCCGGATTGGGATTGCTGGCAGAACTCATGGGCCTGTATGTGATCCTGGTCGCAGGCACAAAGTTGCTGCCCGCCGCGTGGCGGTTTCAAAATTACAAACGTTGGATGCGCGCGACACTGGGATTGTGGTGGTTGGTGATTGCGTTTGGCCTGGGCACCTATTACCAATGGTATCTCAAAGCCGCCGCTCCCAAACCGGTGGCGGCCACAACGCAGACCGGCAACGACCAACGCACGACCATACGACTCAGCAATTTCAAGTTCGAACCAAAAGAGGTCACGATCGCTGCCGGGACGACGGTAGAATGGATTGACGAACAAGGCAATCATTCTATCGTGGCGGACGACGGTTCGTTTGAATCTGACATCCTGGACGCGGGCGGACGGTTTGAGCATCGGTATGAAAAGCCGGGGCGCTTTCCCTATTACTGCTCCTTGCACGGGGAAAAGGGCGGGCACGAGATGGCGGGACTGGTCATCGTTCAATAACTCAGCAAGCCTCAACGCTCAATAAAATGGGCCGCTTCGGTGTGCGCATCCGAAGCGGCCAACAGGAGGATACCCCTTTGAAGAAACACCGGCTGGTGCTTTTCTCAGTGAGTACAGTTTTAGACGCCGGGCTTTCCGCTAAGGTTTCTATTTATTTCGGAAAAGTCTGACTCATTCCCAGGCGTCGCCCCAGGCGATTTTCCGGGCACGCTTCCAGGTGATTTCAGCGCGCTTGGTGAGAGCGACTTCTTGCAGTCCCTCCGGCGCACAAAGCTGCAATCGTGTGAAGCCCGGCGGGCGTTGCGGATGCCGTAACACCCGCGCGGCGGCTGGGCGCACCGCCTGTTTGGCGAAGATTACATAACTGAATTTTTCATCTTCGTATCCGAGCGAACCCGCCTTCAGCCGGCGTTGCAAGGCCGAGCGCTCGACCCGCGCGGCAAAATGGCACCAATCTGTTTCGGGCAGGGGGCAGGCGCGCGCGTGGGGGCAAGGCGCGACGAGATGGCCGCCGAGCTCGATCAACTGGTCGCGCAACCTACTTACAGTGGCAAAACCGCGCATGGTACCCGGTTCGATAATGACCAAAGCCTGTTGCGTCGTTTGCCAAACCGCGCGCACCAGTCGCGCCGCCAATTCAGGTTCGAGTTCACTCAGGGCGTAGGAAAACACAGCCAGGTCATGCGGCGGCCAGTCGCGGAGGTGTTGCAAATTCGCCCGTTGCCAGGCTGCCGCGCGTAAGGCTGCTTGTTCAGAGGCGTGCGCCAATTCCTTGCCCAGTTGAATCATCCCGCTGTCCTGTTCGAGCAGCGTACACTGTTGTAACGCGCTGAACGTTTCGGTCGCCGCCCAGCTTGCGGCGCCTGTCCCGCCGCCTAAATCCAGAAGGCTGCCGAAAGACGCGGCGGGGATCAACCGCTGCAACTCGCCGAAGACTTTGCACGCGGCGGCATAGGTCGCGGGCATGCGCGTGGCGGCATAAGCCAGCCGCTCCGCGTCAGTATTAATAAACCGCTCCGGCAGAGTTTGCGGCGCGCGGTAACGCGCCGAGAGCGCCCGCGCGGCATCGTTTAAGTCTTTGGTTGAACAGCGTGCGGCAGCGATTTCAATCGCCGCACGCAAGCTTGACGGTAGTTGCATAATCCAACTCGCAGCCGTGGCATTTCGCAGGTTCAGCAGCGCCCGCCACGGTAACGCAAAAAAGCGAAAGGGAGAAAGGCGAAGCCATAACTTCGCCTTTCTCCCTTTGTGCAGCTTAACCGCCTTGCGGCAGTCAGATTGTCGCGCAAGCCAAACTAGAACAGGAACTTGAATCCGAGTTGCCAGAAACGCGGGAAGTTCGATTGCCCGTTGGTGGCCTTGTTGATCGAACCGAACTCGGTGCTGTTCGGATCGGTGGTGTACGTGCGTTCGTCATACATCGGTGTATTGAAAATGTTGAACGCCTCGGCACGGAATTGGAAGCGCATCTTTTCGGTGATGCGGAAGGTCTTGGCCAAATTCAGATCGAACTGCTCGAACGCGGGGCGGCGAATGCGCGGATCGCGGATCGCCGTCGTGCGTGTGGTGAACGGTTCGCGGATGACAAAGTTCGGCGCGGTGCAGCCATACGCCACCGAATAGGCCACCAATGAGTAAGTCAATTGACCGCTCGCATCGCGTTTGTAGCTGCCGTCCGAATTCTTGACCGCCTGGCCCACGCAGGGTTTGACGCCTTGAATGAACTGCGTGCCGTTGAGTACGCGCAAGCGGTCGCTCAAGCGGGCGTCATTTTGATTGCCGATGAAATCCACGTTGCCGGGCAATTGCCAGGGCCGGCCGGAGTTGAAGATGTATGCGCCAGCCGCTTCCCAGCCGCCGAGCACGCCATCAAGTATACGGCCCGAGCCGCTCAAGAACTTCTTGCCCTTGCCGACCGGCACTTCCCACACGCCCGAAATCGTGAAGCGGTGGGGGCGATCCGAGAAGCTCAAGCTGCGGTTCTTGATCTTCGCCACGTCGTCAATGTAAGCCGCCGTGCTGTCTTGCGAACCGGGGAATTCGAGCGCTTGTTCCAATTGCTTCGACAGCGTATAGGTCGAACTCAAGGTTAAGCCTTGCGACAGTCGTTTGTTGAAAAGCATTTGCAGCGAGTTATACCAAACCTTGCCTTCGTTGCGTTCCAACTCGGTAATCGTGCTGTTGAATTGCGGGAAAGGGCGGGTCAGTTGATAACGCGTCAGTGTTGTTGACGTGAACAGGCTGGTGCCTTCAAATCCGGCGACACCTTGGAACGGATTCGGCAACAACGCGTTGCAAAACGCGGGATCGCCGCCCTTATTGGGGTCGCACTTGTCGCGGAAGGCTTGCGTCACTTCGTTGATGCCGTTGTAACGCGATTGCCCTTGATAGGTGCGACTGCCGACATAGCTGACTTCCAGCACGCTGTGCCAGGGCATTTGCCGCTGGATGGCGAACGAGAAGTTATGCACGTAAGGCACAGTGAAGTTTGGGTTCGAGTATTGGAGGCCGTTGCCGAGCAGCGTTTCCAACCCGCGCCCCGCGCCCGCCGGACGATTAACCGTCGGGAACGGGTTGTTGAGCGCATATGTTGGCGTGCGATTACCGTCGAGCGAACCGACCAGTGATGTAGTCAGGCTAAAGCCATTGAGCGGGAAGCCCGGCGCGCCTGTCGGATTCAAGTAGTAACGGCCAAAGCCGCCACGCAAGACGGTCTTGGCATTCAGCGAATAGGCCACGCCGATGCGCGGTTGGATGTTGTTCTTGTCATACTTGTACGGGCTGGTCGAGTTGCCATTGACACCCGCGAAGCCGAGTCCGCCAAACACCTGCGTCGCGCCGTTCAGCAATTTGGTCTTGTCAATGCGCGCACTGACCGGATTGACCGCCAGCGGATCAAACCCGTAATTCGCGCGGTTATAGCGCTCGACCGGCGGGCCGTTCAAATCCCAACGCAAGCCCAGGTTGATCGTCAGCTTGCGCGTCAGCTTCCAATCGTCCTGCACCCAAAGCGCGTAGTACTTGAACATGTAAATCGGGAAGGCGTTCGCATCCACGTTGCCCGACGCCGGCGCACCCAGCAACAACGAAGCAATCGAACTGCCGCTCAAGACATCGGCGCGCGAGAAATCCTTCTGGGTGAAGGTGCGGTCAAAGCTGATCTGCATGCCGCCATTGCCGCTGACCAGGCGCGCGTATTGCGAGTAGCGCAAATCCAAACCGAAGCGGATCGTATGCGCCGCTTTGCTCAACGAGGCGTTCGGCTGGAAACTGAAGACGTTGGTCGGCTCGCGGCTGAATGAGCCACGCCCATAGCTGATGAAGTCCGAGAAATTGAAGCGCGGGAACATCTTGACCGGCAATTGCGCACTGAGCGCAGACGGGAAACCAAGTTGCGTCACGTCATAACCGAGTCCACCCTCGAAACGCGCCGCTTCGATGTAACGGTTCGCCGATGAACGCAGATTCAAAATCAGGTTCGGGCTAAACGTGTGCACCCAGTCGGCCACGCCCGTGTAGTTGATGCGGTTGAGTGGCAACTGGCCGTCTTGCGCCGGGCCGGTCGTAATGCCGTTCGTCCAGCGAATCTCGGCGCGGTTGTTGTAGCCGTAGCGGAAAAACACTTTGTCTTTCTCGCCGATGTTCTGGTCAATTTTGAAAATCCAGTTTTTGAATTTGTCGTTGGCGATGTTCGGGATGTCAGCGAAGTTGTTGCGGAACGGATCGCTGCCCGGCGTCACCGCGTTCGGTTTGGGGAAGAAGGCGGCGACCTTCGCGGCAATTGGGTTGATGCGATTGGCCGGGATGATGTTGTTGGGGAACGGGTCGCGCACCCAGTTGCTGCCTTCCGCGCGTCCGGTCAACGGATCATAGATGGTAATCAATTGGCCGTTGGCATTTTTGTAATTGCTGAAATCGCCTTTGAGAAATGCTTCGGGCGGCACCGTGCGCACGGCCTGGTTGGGCGTCTGTTCGCGGTAACCTTCGTAGTTGAACAGGAAAAACGTCTTGTCGCGGCCATCATAACCGGCTTTGCGGAAGATGGACTTGGGCAAGCGCACCGGGCCGTTAATCACGCCGCCGTATTGATCCAACAGGTGCTCCGCCGCGACGAACTTGCCGGAATTGGGATCAAGTGTCTTGCCTTTCGGAATGCCCCGTGTATTCGCCAGCATATTGTTTGCGTCGAGCCAGTTGCGGCGATAGAACTCATAGAGCGAGCCATGAAACTGATTGCCGCCCGATTTGATCTGCACGTTGACGATGCCGCCTGACGTGCGGCCGTATTGCGCGTCGAACGAATTGGTGACGATCTTGAATTCGCCGACCGCGTCCACCGGCGGCACATAAGCCAGATTGTTGCCGCCCTGAATCGAATTGTTAGGCGCACCATCCAGCAGGAATTCGTTGTTGCGGTTCTGGCCGCCGTTGACCGACCAATCGGCAATCGCGCCGTTGTCAAAGGGGCGCTGATAAATCGCCGGGCCGTTAAAAGTAACCCCAGGCGTGAGCGTCGCCAGCATAAATGGATTGCGCGCGTTGAGCGGCAATTCGGTAATGCGGCGGTTCTCGATGACGTTGCCGCGGTCGGCTTTGGTTTCTTCGAGTAAGGCAGCCTCTGCCGTAATCGTCACGGTTTCGCTGGCCGCGCCGACTTCGAGCGTGATGTCAATCGTGGCGGTCTGGCTGACCTGCAAGAGTTGATTGTCGCGCTGGTATTTCTTGAATCCCTTGGCTTCCGCCGTCATTGCGTAGGTGCCGGGTTTCAAGAAAGGCACGTTGTAAGCGCCTTCGGAATTGGTGGTGACGGTGGCCGCCTCATTGGTGCCGGTGTTGCGCAAAAGGATCGTCGCACCGGGCACAGCCGCGCCATTCGGATCGGTCACACGGCCATTGACGGTCGCACGGAACTCTTGCGCCAAACCGCAAACCGTCAACAGCAGCAACCAGCAGAAAGAAACTGCCAGGGACTTCTTCATTGCTCCTCCTAAATTGGGCTAAGTTGGGACAGTTGATGTATCGGTAAAACGAGAACGCTCACAGCCGGGTCAGACCGCACTCTGAACCTTCTGCTACCAGAAAGTTTTCGGCTCACTTCTCCGTTGTTTCAATCCGTTATTGATTTGTCTTTTGATGAATCCCAGCGAAATCGTACAGAGGCGCTGACCGTTCCCCTGCACCCGGCGCCGCGATCAGGAAAGTGCGGCTGTGTAGAACCGGAAGACCGAGTGCTTGTGTGACAGCGGGAGCGGTAACGCGCGGTTCATTATGCACAAGGCAGCCGCCGTGCGCCAGCATTTTGGCGAGATTGGTCAAACCACTCAGCAATTCGATGTCATTGAAATAAGGGAAGACGTTGGTCACCACGATCAGATCAAATTGGCGCGTTGGTTCATAACGCTCCGTAATCACGTTCAGCCGCGCCGCGCTGAATTTCGCCAGCAACTCCGGGCGCAGGGTGAGCCGCTTGTGCAGATGCCCAGCGAATTCCGGCGGCACAGCCAGCGGGGCGCTCGTACCGATGGCATCGCCCAGGGTTTGGAAATAGTGTTTGTAATCATCCGTCAATGGCAGCGCGGGTTTATCAGCCAGGCCTGAGAGCAAAGAAAGCTGACGCGCTGATGCTTTGCTCACACGTTGAAGGTGGGCGATGACGCGCTCATTGATGTCCACACAATGAACGCGCAACTGCTTTTCATCCGCCAGCCCCAAACTCAACAACGCATCGGCGACGGCGAAGGGCTGGTAACTTTGCGGCCCAAACAGATCGAGCAAATCCGTGCGCGGCGCAAAATCCAACCCCGGCCCGACGATCAGCACGCGATTCAGTTTCAACTTGGGTTGCTGGCTTTTCAGAATCGCCAGCGACTGTTGCACGGCGAAATTGGCTTCGATCTGCGTGTCGGTGCTGTGGCCGCGCGTTTGATAAAGCTTCGCGAGTTCCTCCGTTTCGACGCGAAATTCCTTTTGATAGAGGAAGCGCATCGTCTCAGCATAGGCTTGGCACAGGCGCGCCGTCAGTTCGTTCAGAGGCCGTTTGTCGGCACTGGTAAGTTGCCGCAAGTAAAGCAAGCGCTCATCGTCGGTAAAGCCGCGCAGGGTTTTGAGGAATTCTTGCAAGCGTTGCTGCGCCGCTTTCGGGATGCGCGCACAAGGCGGCAGTGGCGCGCTACTTTCCGCCAGCCAGGCACTGCGTTCGGCTTCGCTCAGACTTCGCGCAAATTCGCGCGCGCTCAGCGCCGGTTCGATTTTCGGCAACTTAGTAAAGCGCGTGGATTGCAACGCGAAATAGATCAGATGTTCATACTCGCCGCGCAATTCCCGTTCGGCCGTCTCACGGTTCTGCTTGGCAATCCACTGGTCAAAAGCGTTTGGCAGCAGGCCCTGCTCTTTTAACCAGTCGTGAAAAGTTTCGGGCAAATCAGCAAAGCGCAAGGTCGTCGTTTGCGCGAGCGCCAGCCTGGCGCCGCCAAGCAGAGCTAGCAGGCAAAAGAAGGAGGCAGGTAGAACTATTCGACGTAACAACATAATTGACGGCCCAACCTGGGTACGCACCGCTTCCAGCGTGCGGCCTTGGCGCAAGACCAACTGCTGCTGAAAGGAAATCCCTACGGCCTCATTCCGTCCGTTGCCAGAACTGCACGCTGGAAGCGGTGCGTACCCAGGTTCACCACAACTCCCGCAAACGTTCCGCCGCGATATTGCGCCCGCACAACACCGCCACCACGTGCTGACCGCGAAACCGCTCCGCCGACTTTAACAGCGCCGCAACGGCCACGCCCGCCGCGCCCTCGATGACCCAGCGTTCCTTCTCCAGCACCAGCCGCATCGCATGTTTAATTTCGTCTTCGCTCACCAAAACATGTTCATCCAGCAAACGCTGGCAAGGCTCGAAGGTCAGCGCATCAGGTTCGACGCCACCCGCCGTGCTGTCTGAAAGCGTCGGCAACTCCGGTACATCAAAGATGCGCCCGGCTTTCAAACATTCGTACAACACCGGCGAATTTTCCGGCCAGCAGCCGACGATCTTGACCTTTGGTCTGACCTCTTTCAGATACGTCGCAATCCCCGCGATCAAGCCGCCGCCGCCCACGGCCACGAAAACAGCGTCCAGCGTTTCAAGCTGTTCGGCGAGTTCAACGCCAATTGTTCCCTGCCCCGCGATGACCTCGGCGTCGTTGTAAGGCGAGATAAAAACTTGGCCGCGCTGCCCCGCGACGGTGCGCGCCTGCATTTCTGCTTTCAATGAATCATCGCCAAAGAAGACCGGCTCCCCGCCCAGTGCGCGAATCAGCGCCACACGCAGTTCCGGCACGCCGTTGCGCATGAACACCCGCACCGGCACACCCAATTGCCGTGCCGCGTAACAAACCGCGATGCCGTGATTGCCATTGGACGCCGTGATAACGCCGCGCGCGCGTTCTTCCGCCGACAGTGAAAGTAGTTTGTTCGCTGCGCCGCGCAGCTTGAAGGAACCGGTGTGTTGCAGGTGTTCGAGCTTGAGCCAGACGTGGCAACCGGTCAGTTCGCTCAACGCCCGCGAATAATCAGTCGGCGTCGTGCGGATGACAGGTTGAATGCGGGCGGCGGCGGTAAGGGTAGCTTGGGCAGTAATCATCGGTTGTTTTTTTTGGCGTTGTCTAAACCTGGGTACGCACCGCTTCCAGCGTGCAGGCTTGGCGACAGACGGAATGAAGCCGGAGGGATTTCCTTTCAGCAGCAGTTGGTCTCGCGCCAAGCCTGCACGCTGGAAGCGGTGCGTACACAGGTTTAGACCGGCAATTGCCAGGGTGCGCGGTATGCGCGCGCGACCAAGCGTTGTGCTTCGGCATCATTCACGATCTGCTTGCCATCCCAAGCGACCGTGCGACCCGTGCGATAAGCGATATTCGCCAGATGCGAGGGCAGGATCGAATTGAAACCAATCTCAATGTCCGCCGCCGGGCGCTGGCGCGTGCGCATGCAATCCAGAAAGTTGCGCGCGTGTTCCAAGCCGGGGTCTTCGTTGCGCGGCGTTGCGCGCGGCTCGCCGGTCATACGATAGAAATCCTTGCGGTCTTTGCCGCGCTCCGATTCGGGGAAGACTTCCCAACCGCCGCGATCAATCACCAGTACGCCATTGTTGCCGTGAAAGGCCACGCCGTGTTCGCGCGCTTCGGGGCCGCGTCCGACAAAGACGGCGTGTTCCCACACCATCGTGTAGCCGGGATAGGTCCACAATGCTTGCAAGGTATCGGGAATCTCTTGCGCGTCCTCTGGGTACCCAAACTTGCCGCCCGCCGCCATTGCGTTTTGCGGCGCACCGCTTTGCATGCCCCACGCGGCAATATCCATCTGATGCGCGCCCCAATCGGTCGTCAGCCCGCCCGCGTAATCCCAAAACCAGCGGAAGTTGAAATGAAAGCGATTGCGATTGAACGCGCGTTTCGGCGCGGGCCCCAACCACATGTCGTAATCCACCGACGCGGGCGCAGCTTCATCCGCCACGGCCGGCAGGCTCTTCACCCAATTCAAATAGGCCCAGCCGCGCACCATGCGAATCTTGCCGAGTTTGCCGCTTTGCACATAGGCCATCGCTTCCTGATGAAAGGCCGAACTGCGCAGCATCGTGCCGACCTGTACGACGCGCTTGTAGCGGCGCGCGGCCTCGACCATCGCGCGGCCTTCGGCAATCGTGGTGGCGAGCGGCTTCTCGACATAAACATCCTTGCCCGCCTGACAGGCCATGATCGTGGGCAGCGCGTGCCAATGATCGGGCGTGCCGACGATGACGGCGTCTATGTTTTTATCTTCGATCAAGCGGCGAAAGTCGCGCGTGAGCAAGGCTGGCGTTTGCCCGGCGCGTTCGGTGACGGTCTTTAACTGTTTGGCCGTTTGCGCATCGTCAACATCGCACAAGGCGACGCATTCGGTCTTGGGCACTTGCAAGGCCTTCATCAAATCGCTGCCGCCCTGACCGCCGCAGCCGATCAGGCCGAGGCGGATGCGGTCATTCGCGCCTTGAATCTTGTTGTAAGAAGCGGCTTCCGCCGAGGTCACGGCCAATGCGCCAGTCACGCCTGCCTTGACCGAAGCTTGCAGAAATTTGCGGCGGGTCTTGTCGGTCATAAAAAGGCCTCTCTGCTTGTACGATGAGGCGCGCAGCGCCGGGACAGTACCGCGCGCGTGAGCAAGCGGTGCGTCAAATCAAGCGCAATGACGCAACGATGAAAGCACCGCTTGCTGACGCGCGCGGTACCTCACCTTAATCGGCAATCGCCTGATACGCCAGCACGCGAAACTCCGAACCGTAATCCACCGTGTTCGGCATAATCTGAATCATAAAGATGCCGATCAATTCTTCCTGCGGATCAATCCAGAATTTCGTACCGGCCGCGCCGCCCCAATTGTATTCGCCCGGCGTCCCCAGCATCCCCGCTTCGCCCGGCGCTTTGCTGACTGCAAAACCAAGACCAAAACCAGTACCCGGCCCCATGCCCGGAATCGTGCCCAGGTTGTCGCTGCTCATCAGTTGCACGGTCTTGCGGCTGAGCAAGCGTTTGCCTTCGTATTGCCCCTGATTCAAGAGCATCTGGCAAAAGCGCAAATAGTCATAAGCCGTCGAAACCAGCCCGCCGCCGCCCGACAGCATGCCCATCTGTTGCGTGAACGAAGGCACGGCGTCCGGGAACTTCTGCAAGCATTCCTCGCGCGTGTTGCAAATCGGCGAGGCCTTGATCGGGCCTTCTTTGGTCGGGGTGTAAAGCTTGGCAAGACGATTCACCTTGTTGGCGGGCACGGTAAAACCCGTGTCATTCATCTCCAACGGCACAAAGATGCGCTCCTGCAAAAACTGATCGAAGGATTTGCCCGACAGGACTTCGACCAGGCGGCCCAGCACGTCCACCGAGACGCTGTAATGCCAGCGCGTGCCCGGTTCGTATTGCAGCGGGATGGCTGCGAGCTTCGTGACGAAGTCGGCCAGGTTCACGTTCGACAGTATCCCGGCCTTGCGATATTCCTGATCCACCAGCGTGTCGCCAAACACGCCGTAAGTCAGCCCCGCCGTATGCCGCAACAAATCGCGCACGGTAATCGGGCGTTTGGCGGGCACGGTCTTCATCATCGGCTTGCCGGTCTGCGGGTCTTTCTCTTCGACCGCGACTTGCAGCTTGGCGAATTCGGGCAGGTATTTGGCGACCGGATCGTTGAGCTGAAACTTCCCTTCTTCGTAAAGCATCATCACCGCGACGCTGGTGATCGGCTTGCTCATCGAATAGATGCGATGAATCGTGTCGAACTGCATCGGCTTGCCGCCCTCGGCATCAGCCATCCCGTATGTTTCCTGATAGGCGATCTTGCCGTGTCGCGCGATCAGGCCCATTGCCCCCGCCATCTTTTTGTCGGCGATATGTTGATTCATCGCTGTGCGGATGTAGGCCAGACGCGGCGTAGACAAGCCCACCGCTTCGGGCGCAGCCGTGGGCGGATCGCTTTTGCCTTTGCCAACGACTGACTGGTGAATTGGATTGGCAGACAACAGCACGCCAAGCAAGAGTGCAAACAAGAGACGCTTCATAGTTCCTCCAACGCAAGCGCCGCAGCCATTCAACTCAGTTGGGAGTCAGAGCCGCGACGATTCAAATTCGATGTTATAGCCAGTGTGGTACAGCGCGGACGTGCGCAACAGCGGCGGGATGATAGGCGTTCAATCGTACAAGTTCAATTGCGGCTGGAGTAACGCCCTAAAACTGTGTTGCCAGTGAACGGAGGGTCTTGCCCACGAAGCCACACCAAGAAAACACGAAGAGCGGAAAACGATGTCAGCGGCAGTCGCGGCGCTCGTTGCCACACTAACCTGTAATAACCTTCGTGTCTCCTTAGTGTGACTTCGTGGGCGAGAGCTTGCTATCGGTAAGCAACTCAACTTTAGGACACCACCTGCGGCTGGTAACAAGTTTCAAGGTCGAATCTCAATCGGCGTCCCCACCGGCACCGCCTGCCAAATCTCATCCATCTCGGCATTCGTCACGCCGATGCAACCGTCCGTCCAATCCATCCAGCGATGCAGGCGGCCTATCCACCAAACCTTGTTCGGCAAGCCGTGAATCATCACCGCCCCACCGGGCGAAACGCCGCGCGCCAGGGCCTGGGCCTTGTCGGCTGCGTTTGGATAAGAGATGTGCAGGGCGCGATGTGCAAGGCTACGCGGATTGCGAAAGTCCAACGTGTAGCGGCCTTCGGGCGTGCGCTCATCGCCTTCTTGCAGCTTGTGCCCAATCGGATTTTGTCCCAGCGCGATGCGATAGGTTTTGAGCACCCGCCCATTCTGCAACAATTGCAGCTTGTGTTCGGCTTTGAGCACCAGCGCGGCATCGGCCTGGGCATCAGCGGGCAAGACCTCACCGCCGCGCCAGTTTGCATAAGCAACCAAAACAGCAGCCGTGATGGGTAGCAGGCTAAACAGTACGCTGGTGGTGAGCAAAGCAAAGCGTTCGTTGGTCATCGCGTTACCATTGAGACAGCCAGGCCAGCGGAGTAGATCAAAATATGGTAGTGGCTCAAAGAGGGGAGGTCTTGCCGCAGATGGCCGCTGAAAAACGCGGCTCAAACCTGTTAGCCATTCCATTGATCGGCGTTAGTCTGCGTTGATCTGCGGCTTGGCTCTCTTCTCATTGACCCACTACCCAAAATATACCCGCGCCAGGTTTTACTTTCCCGCCGCCTTGGCGTTCGCCGTCTGATTGATGCGCGCATCCATCATCCGCACCAACTCGGCATTCGTGAACGGTTGCCAGCCGTGCGGCTTCATCGGTCGCCCGTACTCAAACACGGCTTCGGCTTTGGGATTCTCAGCGGCTTTCAAAAAGTCTTCGAGCTGATAGACCGCCAGGTTCAAGTAGTAGTTATCCATATCGCCGCAATACACGTGAATCTTGTCGACCAGGTCAGGGCCGATCTTCGACCAGTTCTTTTCCAGGTTGTAGCGCAGGTCATAACCGTTATCGCGCATATACAACGCCACCTCGCGATCAATCTTGCCCGTCATTCGATCCCAGATTGTACGCGGATAGCCATCCTTGCCGACCGGCCCATACGCCGCATCCCACGCGGCAATTTGCTGGCCCGAACGGATATTGCTGCCGAGCACGGCTTCCAACCGGCTCATCTCGCGCATCGTCAACGTCACCTGCCCATCGGCGTTGCGCGACAGCGGGCGAATCAGCTTGGCCCAATCGCCGCTCGGCACTTCAAAGGCATTGTCGTCTTCGTAAACGTTCGACATCTGATAGCGCCTGAAATCCACCGGATCGGGATACAGCGACCACGTGCCGTTGAAAAACTTCGGATGCAGGATTTGCAGCGCCAGCGATTCCCAACCGCCCGTCGAACCGCCCGTCAGCACACGCGCTTGCGGCTCGGCGCGCAGCCTGAAATTCTTTTCGAGATACGGGATCAATTCGGTGAGCAGCGCATCGCCATACGGCCCATTGTTGACCGAGTTCACCGCGTAAGAATCATCGTAATACGGCGTCGGATGCTGAAAGGTCACGGCGGCCATACGCGGGAAGTTGTCAGACAGCCACGCTTGCGAGAACTCGTAACTGGTTTCGCGCGCACCCCGGCTCAGCCGCGCCTTGCGCTGTTCCGCGCTCTCAGGCGTGGCCGGTGCCTGCGTCGTAAACTGGAACGGCGCGCCGAGTCCGAAATGCCCCTGAATGTAAATCGCCGGATACTTCTGATTCGCGTTCTGCGCGTAGCCCTTCGGCAACAGCACCGTCGCGCCCAGATACATCGGATGGCCCCAGAACTCCGTCAACAGCTTGCTCTGAATCTTCACCCGCTTGACCCATTCGGTATCGGGCGGCGCCACGACCGGCGGCAGCTTTTTGGTCAGCGAAAGCTTGATGTTGAACCCGGCAGCCGGGTCTAGGCGCACGCGCTGCACCTCGCTGACCAGATTGCCCGGCGAGCGATTCCATTGCTGGCCTTCCCACTGATCCAGATGCACCCAGATCACATGCCCGTCCTTGCGATGAACTTGCGTGTATACGTTCAGCAGCGCTTGCACGTAATACTCACCCGCCGGAAGCTGGCTCAGGCTCTCGACCTGATAGCCCAACGTCGAACTATCAATCACCGCATGCGCGCTCGGTTTCAATGCATCCACATCCTGCCCATAAAACGGCACCGAAGCTTGATACGAACCCGCCTGCAAGCGCGGCTCGACGCGATTGTTTTTCGAGATCATCACGAAAACGCGCCCGGTGATGGGGCCGTTATCGAGCGCGGCGGGATAGGAAATCTCGAAGCGTGCATCTGTCGTTGCAGAGCGGCTTGGATGGATTGCCAACAGCGAGAGACAAAAGGCGAGGCCAACAACAGCCAGAATTCTTCGCTTCATTCGAATGCTCCTGATTAGTTAGGGATAGGTTTGTAAGTTCAGCCCGGCAATAAATCGAAAGTCGCGCTGGTTTTTCGTGATAAAGGGTGCAGCGTATTCCAATGCAGTCGCAGCAATCAGCGCATCCGCAATCAGCAAGCCGTGGCTCAGCCGATATTACCGCAACAAGTCAACAGCGTGGTCAGAAATTTGATCCGTGATTTTCAGCACTTGAAAGCGGCGGAGGAAGCTTTCCAGATCGTGCAATTCCGTCTTGCCTACGACTAATTCCATCTGCGTCACGGCACTGACCGCCACGGACGTTTGCTGTTCGAGGCGTTGCAAGCAGGCGATGGCAGTCTGATCGCCACGCCCAACATCAATCAAAATGTCAGTGTCAACGATGGTGAACGCCACGTTACTGACCCCATTCAGACGCGCGGAGGCTGCGGACGCACGTTGTGCTATCAGTTATTTCATCGCGGTCTCGCCACATGCCAATGAAATTTTCATTGGCATGTGGCGTATTAGGTGAAGGCGCGCCTTGACGAGCGTAGCGTTGCCGCATAAACCCTATGAAATTTTCTAAGAGGCTTCGCCCTTCTGGCGGCAAGGCTGCAATTTCTCGCAAGATTTCTTCGGTTGTCATAACACCTCCCATTTAGAATTATATTTTTTCCGTTGAACTTTTGAAAACAGCCTCTTCTGGGTTCTTGATGGCAGAAAGAATATTTTCAGCCACTTTTGCAATTAGCTTCTTACCCCAAAAGGGGTCATTTACGTCATAGTAAATGACCCGAATATGTCATACGTCAAACGGTACATCCTCTTCATTGGAAGAGATAAGCACAACTGGCTTCTTCAAGGCGTGGCCGAACGCCTTTCATAATGCAATTCTTGAAGTGCAAAACCTCTGGGAGGGCTTATACCTTGAGAAGATCAGACCAGTCTTGGGCGGGTTGATGCCGAGCACAGCCAATACTTCTGCCAACCTTCTAGCAGCAAGAGTGAGTTCACCAGAACAGACAGTCACACCACGCAATCCAATCCTTCCGCCATTGCTGCCAGCGCAAGGTGTAAAACGGGCTGTAGGCAAGCTGACGCCAACTGCGCCGACTGCTTCGGTCAGCTTTGTTGTTGAAACGGGCGCCGACCTAACAGTCAGCCTCACCACTGATGCGATGAAACCAGACTTGACACTCAACGCGCCCGGCGGCGTGAGGTATTCGCCAACTTCGGTCAATGGGTTGGATAAACGCTACGACATTTTTCAGAACGTTTCGGGCATAACACAAGTTTTCGCGATTCACAGTCCAGCGCCCGGCAATCCCGGCAATTGGACGCTGAATCTCGTAGTGGATAACAACAATGTTCTGCTCACGGGAGCAAACTGGACTGCCAACATCAGTCTTCATGCTGGGATCGGTTTGCAAGTTGAGGTCGCAGAAACAAACTACCTTGTGAGTGAGACGCTGAAACTCAAAGCGACAGCCAAACGAGACAGCACGGCGTTGACCAGTCTCACCGTCGCCGCCAGCTTCACCCCAACCACCGGCGGCACCGCTACCAACTTCACCCTCTTCGACGATGGCGCACACGAAGACGGTGCGGCCAATGATGGCGTGTACGCTGGCAGTCAGTCCCTGAACACAGTCGGCAGCTTTGATCTGACGGTGACGGCGGCGGGCAATGCGCCGCTCGGCGCATTCCAACACCAGCAAGCGGGCACGTTCACCGTCAGCGCGCCAGAAGCGACGATCAGCGGCGGCTTCACCGAAGCTGCGCCCGATGCCGATAACGATGGCCGCTACGATTCGATCAATTGGAGCTTTGCCGTCAATGTGCCGCGCGTGGGCAGCTACACGGTCTTTGGCGATTTGGCGGCGCGGGATGGCAGCAGCGTCGGCAGCGCCAGTGCGAGCGTGAATGCAACGGTGGCGGGCAATCAGAACGTAACGCTCGTCTTTGCGGGGCAGGAGCTTTACCGCAACGGCAAGGAGGGGCCGTACCTGCTGAAGAATCTGCGCATCACGGTGGCGACGGCGGAGGGCGAGCGGCTGAGTGGTAGACCGGCGCAAACGGCGCTCACCGGCGGGCCGTAGTATTCGAGTTGGCTGTCGTTCGAGCGCGCCGAAACGCCGTCGCTGGTGTGGCAAGCGCCCGTGTTGGAACAGGTGACGCGCGGTGGCAGTTACGACTTGCGCTGGCTGTTCAAAGACGGCAACGGCGGCGCGACGGTGGATTTGTACTACGACATGACGGGCAGTGGGTTTGCGGGGACGGCGATTGTGACGGGGTTGAACGCGACGAATGGCGAGATGATCTACAACTGGGATGTGGGCGCGTTGCCGGATGGGTTGTATTACGTCTATGCGCGGTTCAGGAACGGTGAGTTTTCAGATGCGGTCTACGGCGGCAGTGTGCGCAAGCTGACGGACACGGATGGTGACGGAATGCCGGATGCGTGGGAGACAGCGAATGGTCTGAATCCGAACAGCGACGCCGCTGCCTATCTCGAACCCGATGGGGATGGGCCATCGAATTTGGACGAGTACATCAGCAACACCAATCCACGCGCAGCGGATACGGACGGCGGCGGCGAAAGCGATCGGTCGGAAGTGACGAATGGGCGCGACCCGTTGGCGCAGGCGGATGACGTGACAGGCGTGACGGTGCTGGCGGCCAGTCCGGCGCAAGGCGACAGCCGGGGCGGCGACCAGGTGATGATCGTGGGCAGCGGCTTCCGCACTGGTGCGACGGTGAGTTTCGGCAATGTAGCCGCGACAGGCGTGACGTTTATCAACAGTACGAAGCTGCTGGTGACGACTCCGGCGGGCAACATCGGCAAGGTCGAATCCGGCGAATGGCGGCAGCGTGAACGGCGCGTCTGTAGGCAGCAACGCGACGTTCACTGCTGTGGCTAGTACTCCATCAAGCTGTAAGTGATGGATGCTGAGAGCGCATCCGGGATGTAGGGCGGGATTAAATCCCGCCCTACATCCCTCATTTTCGGCTTGATGGAGTACTAGCGGTACGCCTGCGCCTACGGTGCAATGGCAGGTAAGCACGGACGGTGGTGCGACGTTCAACAGCATCAACGGCGCAACGAACACAACGCTGACTGTGTTGCCGCTGACATTGAGCGATAACGGCAAACGGTATCGCGCGGTCTTCACGAATAGTTGTGGGATGGCTGCCAGCAATGCGGCGACGCTCACACCTGCCAATCCGGTAGTGAACGTTTCGGCGGCCAGCTACAGCGGCGCGCAGCTTGCGCCGGAAGCCCTCGTTACGGCGTTTGGCGAATGAGTTGGCAACGAGAACAGTGATAGCTTCGACGCTGCCGACTGCATTAAATGGCACAACGGTAAAGATCAGAGATAGCGCCGGGGTGGAATGGCTGGCCGCGCTCTTCTTTGTATCGCCGACGCAGATCAACTATCAAATCCCGCCAGGAACAGCGGCGGGTGTGGCGACAGTCACGGTCACGAGCAGCAGCGGCGCTCTCTCGGTCGGCACAATACAAATTGCCACGGTTGCGCCGGGTTTGTTTTCTGCCAATGCGAGCGGGCAAGGGCTGGCTGCTGCGGTTGCCTTGCGCGTGAAGAGCAATGGCGCACAAACCTATGAACCAATCGCGCGCTTCGATACGACGATCAATCGGATGGTCGCTACGCCGATTGACCTCGGCCCGGCGGGCGAGCAGGTCTTTTTGATCTTGTACGGCACGGGCCTCAAGTTCCGCAGTTCGTTGGCTGCCGTGACGGCGAAAATCGGCGGTGCGGATGCATCCGTCTCATTCGCCCAAGCGCAAGGGAGCCTGACCGGCTTGGATCAAGTCAACGCGCTGATTCCGCGCAGCCTGCTTGGGCGTGGTGAGGTGGATGTTGTGTTGACTGTAGATGGGAAGGCGGCGAATACGGTGTGGGTAAGCATCAAGTAAAGGAGCGCCTCACCCGCCGCCACATTCCTTCTCAAGCAATGACTGTAAGCGTTGTTGAGAGCGGCAGGCAGGCTACCTGGCTGCGCGACAAGCTGGCAGCTTGTCGCGGGCGTGGCGGTCAGCCCACTGGTTCGCAAGCCGAGACTTCGACAAGCTGGCAGCTTGTCGGACACTTTTCAAGAATGATAGACCTTGGTCTTCACGGTTTGCCATCCGCGCAACATCGGGTAAGATGCCGCTCGTTTTCCCACTCTCCCACGTTCGATGCCCCTCAGTTCGACCGAACAAAGCTCTTTCAAATAGCCATCGGTCTCGTTTGCCCACCTCATCAATCAACAAAAACACACCTAACGAAATAGGAAAGGAATGGTCTTGGTTATGGATTTTCGTGCTCTGCTTTGGCGTTTTCGCCACACGCTGGTCGTTGTGTGCGCCGTGCTGGCGCTGGTCACTTGGCAAGGGCTGCCGGTTTCGCAGGCGGCGGGCGAGGGGTACTGGCACACCAGCGGCAATCAGATACTCGACAGCAACAATCAACCCGTGCGCATCGCGGGCATCAATTGGTTTGGGATGGAGACGTCCAGCTTCGCACCGCACGGGCTGTGGACGCGCGGTTATAAACCGATGCTCGATCAGATCAAGGCGCTCGGTTACAACACGCTGCGCCTGCCGTATTGCAATCAACTCTTCGACGCGGGCAGCACGCCCAATGGGATTGATTTCAGTCAGAACACTGACTTGATCGGCTTGAATGGCGCGCAAATTATGGACAAGCTCGTCGCGTATTGCGGCCAAATCGGCCTGCGCATCATCCTTGACCGGCATCGTCCTGACGCGGGTGGGCAGTCTGAACTCTGGTACACGGCAGCCTATAGCGAAACGCGCTGGCTCAACGATTGGACGGCGTTAGCTGCGCGGTACAACAACAATCCGACCGTCGTCGGTGCCGATTTGCACAACGAACCGCACGGCAATGCCTGCTGGGGTTGTGGCGATGTGAATCGTGATTGGCGACTCGCCGCCGAACGCGCGGGCAATGCGATTCTGGCGGTCAATCCCAACTGGCTGATCCTGGTCGAAGGCGTCGAAAGCTACAACGGCGATTTCTTCTGGTGGGGCGGCAATCTGATGGGGGCGGGCAGTGCGCCGGTGCGCTTGAATGTCGCCAATCGGCTGGTCTATGCGCCGCACGATTACCCGGCCTCGGTCTATCCGCAAACGTATTTCAGCGCGCCGGATTATCCGAACAACCTGCCTGGAATCTGGGATGCGCATTGGGGTTACTTGCACAAAAACAACATTGCACCAGTGCTGCTTGGCGAATTCGGCACGAAGCTGCAAACGGCGTCAGATCAACTGTGGCTGGATAACCTGGTGAGCTATCTGGGCACGGGCGTGAACGGCATTAACTGGACGTTCTGGTGTTGGAATCCAAATTCGGGTGACACCGGCGGTATCCTCAATGATGACTGGCAGACGATCAATTTTGCCAAACATAACAAGCTGGTGCCGATTCAGTATTCGTTGACCGGCGGCAATCCCACGCCGACACCCACGCCAACGCCGCTGGCAACACCAACACCGACGCCGGTTGCCACGCCTACACCGTCGCCCACGCCAAGCGGCGCGGCCTGCTCGGTCAGTTACGTCGTGACAAGTCAGTGGGGCAACGGCTTCAACGCCGATGTCACGATCACCAATCGCACGGGCGTGACACTGAATGGCTGGCAATTAACGTGGACGTTCGCAGGCAACCAACAATTCGTGAATGTCTGGAACGGCGTCGGCAGCCAAACCGGTCAAGCTGCCCGCGTCAGCAATGCCGGTTGGAACGGCGCGGTCGCCCATAACGGCACGGTGGCCTTCGGCCTCCAGGCCAGTTTCAGCGGCAGCAATGCCATCCCCACGGCGTTTGCGTTGAATAGCATCGCCTGTAACGGCGGCCCTGCGCCAACACCGACGCCAACTCCCACGCCGTTACCAACGCCGACACCGACTCCCATGCCAACGCCTACGCCAACCCCTGTGCCGACGCCCACACCGACGCCGGTTCCGACACCAACGCCACCCCCCGTACCGACGCCCACACCTGGCAGCGCCGCGTGTTATGTGACGTACACGGTGCGGGATCAGTGGCAAACCGGGTTCGTCGTAGATGTGCTGGTAGAAAACCGGACGGGCGCGACGATCAATGGCTGGCAACTCGCGTGGTCGTTCGCGGGCAATCAGCAGATCACCAATCTTTGGAATGGAGTGTTGAATCAGACGGCGACGGCAGTGCGCGTCAATGATGCGGGCTGGAATAAGAACATTGCGAATGGCGGCATGGCTGGGTTTGGCTTCCAGGCCAATTACAACGGCAGCAATCCGCTGCCTGCCAACTTCACCTTGAATGGCCTGGCCTGCACTCGCAGATAAATGAAGCTCGTGCTTGATTCAGAAGGTGTGCCTGACCTGGGTACGCACCGCTTCCAGCGTGCAGGCTTGGCGTAAGACCAAATTATGCCGGAGGGTTCTCTTTCAGCATCCATCGGTCTTATGCCAAGTCTGCACGCTGGAAGCGGTGCGTACCCAGGCTCATCTATGCCAAGGCAGTTCAGAAGCGCAACAGCTCCAGATAACGCAAACTCAGCGGGATATTCGTTGGTGCCTCTGGCTCTTCGGCCTCAATGAAATAGTGCTTGATGCCGATCTGCTTGGCCGCGCGTAAGACGGCGGGCCAATCCACTTTGCCGGTGCCCAATATGACGCTGGTGTCGTCTGTCGTGTCGCCCGTCAAATCGCCCGGCACGTCTTTGCGCAAATCTTTCAAGTGGAGCATCACGAAACGGCGCGGATATTTCAGCAACAGTTTGGCTGCATCCTGCCCGCCGTGCGTGGCCCAAAAGACATCCAGTTCAAAACTCACCAACTCCGGCTTGGTCTGTTGCGCCATCCAATCGAACAGCGTCCCGTCGCCTTGCGGCTGAAATTCGTAGCCGTGCGGGTGATAGCAAAATTTCAACCCGGCGGCTTTGAGCACCGCGCCCGCTTGGTTGAAGACCAGCACCGCCTGCTTCGCCTGTTCCAAGGTGAACGGATGCTCGTGCGGAATCCAGGGGCACACGACATAACTCACGCCCAGCACGCGCGCAGCGCTGACGATCTCATTCACTTTGACACGCAAGTCATCGAAATCGGCGTGCATGCTGACGGCTTTCAAACCCGCCTTGTCCAATTCACTGCGAAAGGCCGCCGCCGTCATCCCGTAATAACCCGCCGTCTCGATTTCGCGGATGCCCATTGCGCGTATGCGCGCCAGCGTCGCGGGGACGCCCGCATTTTTGAATTCGCCGCGCAGGCTGTAAAGCTGAACGCCCACAGGCCCCTTGAAGGAACGCCCGACGCCCGCCGGGTCTTTCACCGGTTTGGCCACTGGCGCTTGCAACGCCACTGACGGGTTGAAGGCGGACGGCGCATCAGGCGTTTTCATCAACGCACTGCGGAAAGGCAAAGTCACTGCACAGAGTCCCAACACCAACACCACACCCAGCCACACACTCGTTTGCGTCACTTCCCTTCCGAGGCGAAACAGGCTTTTGAGCGGGTAAGCCTCAAGCTTGGCAAGATTGCTTCTCATCATTCGTCCCGGTTTTTGGTCAGGGTTAATCGGAAAACCGCTGCCGCACAGTGGTTCGTTGTCGTGGGTTGATTCGTAGGATGGCGCGGAGTTTAGCAGCGCGGTTGAAAAATGAAAATAGCTGTCTTGTGCTGGCACCCCGCCCGTTAGCATTGGATGGCTAGTCACTTCCATTGCAACACGAAATCCATCACAGCCTGGCAGGTTTTCAATTCAACCAGCACATTCGACGTTTCCGCTTCTTTCCGCAGTCTCAGTCGCTCAACTGAATCCCAAGCCACCGGACGCAGGCGTTTCTCGGCAGTCTCAGTTGCGGGCACGACGCGCGCCAGCAACCAATACTTGCCCGGCGCCAACGAGGCAATGCTGAATTCCCCGTTCGTGCCAGCCTCAGCTTCCGCATAGCGCAATACATCATCTTTGGCCTCGGGTTCCGCCGGAACCAAAAAGACCCGTAAACTCGCTGGCAGCTTTGCGCCTGTCGCTGGTTTCACTACGCCCTTCAAACTGGCTGCGCCAGGCGCGACGGCGACGACCAATCCGCTGACCCTGTCGCCCGCTTTGACGGGCAAGCCATTGCGCGCCGGTTCGGGCAGCGCCGGATTCGCGGGCGTCAGCGACAACGCTCTGAGATACCAACTCGCATCGGGAAAGCGCGCGGCAATGCGGTAACGCCCGGTGGTCAGCCCGCGCAAGCTGAACGCGCCTTGTTGTTCGGCGACGGCGGGCGCGCTTACGCCCAGGGCGGCGAGGTCAATTTCAGGCTTGGGGTTCGGGTCGTCTTTGCGGGCGAGGATGACAACTTCATCCAGTTGGGATTCGCGCGGATTGGCGCATTTGGCGGCTGCCGCTTGTGCTGCCGCCTCAGCGGGCTTTTCCAAAATAACTTTGCCTTTGATAACAGCGAGCGGCGTCAGCGCCAAATCCACGCCGCTCAGGTCAGCGCCGTTGATGGTGATGCGACGCGGGGCGGCGGCGGATTGGTTGTCATCGCTCAGCGAGACTTGCGAGGCAATGAGTTCGTATTCGCCGTTGGGCACGCCATAAAACCCGTAGCTGTTTTGTCCCGCGCTGGGAATCATGACGGTCATGGCGACAGCCTCAGTCGCACCGGGACGTTTCAGCAAGACCACCGTCGAGCTTTGCACCGCCACCATTGTATTGCCCGTTGTCAGCCCCGTCACCTTGCCGCTGATGGCGAAGCCGCTTTCGCCACGGTAGCGAATATCCATGCCGCTGAGTTCTTCGCCGCTCTGCACGGTGATGGGCGTCGCGGTGTCGCGCGTTGCGCCCGGGTAATAAGTCGGCACATTGCCGCGAAACGGCGTCGTTGTCCCCAACGAGAAGCCCGTTGCGCCGGCGACGATCAGGTACTTGCCGGGCTGCACGCCGTACAAACGATAGACGCCGCGATCGTCTGTCTGCCGCATGATGATCTGCCCGCTGCCGAGATCCATTGAGAAGGCCGCTGTAACCGACGCGGCTGGATCGAGCGAGACCGTACTCACCTCAACCCCAACCACAGGTTCGCCATTGGCCGTCGTGACTTTGCCGGTGATGACGCCGCCTTTGCGCATGACCAGCGTGACGCTTTCGCCCAGGTAGTGATATTCCGGATTGGCGGGGTCGAGGGGTTGCGCGGGCAAATAGCCCGGCGCTCTGGCGATGACCGTATACGGCGAGGGATCGAGACCGGTCGCTTCGAATTTGCCTTCGGCATCGGTTTTGAGCGCCATGCGGCCACTCATCATTTTTTCAAGTTTTCCGCTCAGCGCGAGTATCGAGATGACGGCGCGCGGGATGGGCTGGCCGTCTTCGCCAACCACGCGGCCGCTGATCGTGCCGGTGCTGCGTTGCGCAGATGCTGTTGTGCAAAGGGTGAGTAGCGTTAGCAATGAACGGCAGATCGTTGCATTCAGAAATGAAGAGCGGCTGAGACACATGACTATTTCTCCTTGGTGGTTAATTCAACCACGAGCAATACCTCTTGCCGGGCATTGTCGGCCAGCACGACGGTTTGCGTGCTGTTTTGAGATTTCACGACAGCGTTATCCGGCGTTCGGATGCTGCCAACGCTCACTTCATAAACACCGGGAACAATTCCATCAACCGTGAATTGACCCCGCGCATCGGCATCGGCGTATGCCGTTGGGTTGCCAGCGCTGGTGTCTTTTTGCTTGGCGATGACCCTAATTCTAGTGCCCGGTGGTAGCGCGCCGCCGCGCACTTCGACACGCCCCATCAGGGTGGCAGTGCCAAAGGCGACGACGAGCCGGACGTTATTGACGGCCGTTGTGCCGGTGACTTCCAGCTTCGCAATGACAGCGCCGTTCTGCTCGACGCGCAACAATTTCAACGTGCGCTCTTTCGGATTGTTGAGGGTGATGCTGAATTTGCCCGGACGCGCGCCGCTGAGTTTGAATGAACCATCCGGCCCCACTGTCCCCATCGCCATACTCGACATGGCTGTCATCATTGCCGAAGGGTCCTTCATATCCATGTCAGGCAGCGCCTGCACAATCGTCCCGGCCAATTTGGCGAGCGACTTCGGGTCTTGCGCGCCGTCCAGCACGACGCGGCCAACGATCACCGCGCCTTTGGACATCTTCAATTCCAAGCCGCTGACATCGCTGCCGGTGATTTCGACATTGAGCGGTTCGCCATAAAACTCCGAGCCGGAACCCATCAGCGCCGTAATGTTCATGACGCTGATCGAATAACTGCCCGCTGCCAACCCTTCCAGCCGGAATTCGCCTTGCGAATTGGTGGTGGCGGGCGTCATGCCAAAGGGCATGCCACCTTCACTTTTGGCTTTTGAACTGTAGGCGATCATCACGCCGGGGACGGGCTTGCCGGTATCGGCTTCAATTACGCGGCCACTGGCGACATAACCTTTCTTGGCATCGGCGCGCACCATCACGATGTTGACGCCTTCGACTTCGGCACCGGGAGCAATCTCAATGATGCGGGCCTCGGCTTCAATGGCTGTGCGCGGATGATAAGTCAGTTGAAATTCCTTGCTCATGCTGAACAGCGCGGTCTCATTCGGCTCGGCGCCCACGGCCACCAAGTAACGCCCCGGCTCAACCCCGAACAGGCGGTAGACGCCGCGATCATCCGTGCGGTTCAGTGAGAGGAGCGCCAAGCGCACAGGTTCGTTGACTTTCTTGCCTTGCGCATCCAGGCGGATGAGTTTGACGGCCTCTTCGATCATAGGGCGATTTTCGTCATCGGTGACTTTGCCGGTGATGACGCCGCCGCGCCGCAAACTGAAATTGAGGTTCTCGATATTCTCATCAGCCCCGACATTGACCGACTGCCCGGCGCGGAAGGGTTCATCTTTCTGATCCTTGATGTAAACGGGCGCATAAACCTGCAAACGATATTTGCCTGCGGGCACTTTGCTAAAACGAAAATTGCCATCGGCATCGGTCGCGGCTTTGAGCGGCGGCGCTTGGTTGAGGATTTCCATGCCTTCGGCTTCGCGTTGCAACAAGACTTGCAGACCCGCGAGCGCGCCGCCATCCACAGTGACACGCCCAGCCACCGAGGCCGTCCCAACGGCTGCCGGAGCTACAGTATTTTGCGCAAAGATTGCTGGTGAAAGCAGTGCCAGGGTGAATAGAACTGTGCAGCAATATGTTTTGGCTGGCTTCATCGGTTTCCCCTTTCTTGAGCGGCTCTGGGAACGGAGTGGCAAATCAGATGTTGTAAGTAGGCGCGCAAAAACAAGCAGGCATTTAGATAGGACGGACAAGATTTACCAGCAGATTGACAGGATTCAAACCGCACAGTGCCGGCCAGATGTTTCAATGCTTGCCTGTTAAGCCTGTTAGCAATCTTGTCAATCCTGTCTAGACTTGCTTATTTTTGCCTTTGAACTTAGCTCCGCACTGCAACATCACAACAGCGCGCAGCTTACTCCTTGGCACCCGCCCCACGCAAAATCTTTCCAGCTTTGGCGCCTGTGTGACGACCTTGCTCGATGACCACCTGCCCGTTGACGATCACATACTCGAACCCGGTCGCAAACTGTTTGGGTTGTTGAAAGGTCGCGTTGTCCTTGACGCTCTTTTCGTCAAAGATCACGACATCCGCCGCCAGCCCCGGTCGCAACACGCCGCGATCCCACAGATGAAAGGTCTGCGCGGGCAACGAAGCCATCTTCCGAATCGCTTCTTCCAAACTGACATACTGCTTATCGCGCACGTAAACAGCCAGCACGCGCGCATTGTTGCCAAAGCCGCGCGGATGCGGGATGGAATTGCTGTTGATGTCCTGCACGCCCGCGTCAGAGGCGATCATCGTGAAGGGCTGTTTGAAGATTTTCTCGATGTCCTGCTCGGACATTTTTTGCAGCACGACCTGCGCGCCGCCCGCCAATTGCAGGTCAATCGCCTGTTCGGCTTGGGCGTCAGCGGCAGCAGAGTTGCGTTTGAGCTTGGCGATCTCGGCGAGGTTCTTGCCGTTGATAGTTTGATCGGCCTGATGGTTGGCGATATAGACGAAAGACAAATCGGCGAAGCCCTGCTCGGCGGCTTTGGCGAGGATTTCTTTTTTGACCTGGGTGCGCGTGGCGCTGTCTTCCAGGCGTATGCGCGTCTCGTCGCGTCCGCCTTCAAACACCCAGGATGGAAAGACAATACCGATGCCGGTGCTGCTGGCCGGATACATGTACTGATCTACCGTCACTTGCTGGCCGCGCGCGCGGGCGTCGGCGACCAGCTTGGTGGTAATGGCGCTCGCGCCCCAGCGATTCTTGCTGGAGATTTTGAAATGCGAGATTTCGACCGGGCAGCCCGTCAGCCTGCCGATTTCGAGCGTCTCATTGATGGCGGCTTCGACCCGCACACCTTCATCGCGCATGTGCGAGGCATAAACGCCGCCGTAACTCGCTGCGACTTTCGCCAATTCGGCGATCTCATCCGTCTTTGCATAAGTGCCTGGGACGTATTCCAAGCCGGTTGAGAAACCCACCGCGCCAGCGCGCATGGCTTGCTCGACCAGATTGCGCATCTTGTTCAATTCATCAGGCGTCGGCGGGCGATTGAAATCACCGTCCATGCCAGCGTGACGCACAGTATTGTGGCCGTAGAGTGTGGCGACATTGAGCGAAATGCCAAGCTTTTCCAGTTGCTCAAACCAATCGCTCAGGTTCAATTCAGAGCTACCGCAATTGCCGGTGACGACCGAAGTCACGCCCATGCGCAAAAAGTTTTCAGCCTGTGGCAAGCGGTTGATAGCGCCTTCGATGTGCGTGTGCACGTCAATAAAGCCGGGCGCGACGATCAGCCCTTTGGCATCAAGTGTGCGCGCGGCACGGGCGGGATCAATTTTGCCCAGCGCGGCGACGCGACCATCTTTAATCGCCAGATCGGCCAACATCCACGGATTCCCCGTACCGTCCACGATACGGCCATTGGTAATGAGCAAATCAAATTCGGGCGCGGCGGAGGTCGCGCGCGTTACCGGCAAACTTGTCAGCGTGACGACCAGCAAAAACACAGCGGAAGCGATGCGCATGATTTCTCCCCTCAAAGTTGAACGCGATGAAGACCAACACAACGATGCCCCGCGCCAATCATACTCGACCGACTGCAAACGCCAAATTTTTTGCCGCGCTTTTGCCGCCTGCGGCGCGTGACAAATCCAGCGTGAGCCGGTACATTCCAGCGCGCCGTTGTGCACTTTCACGAGCATTGCCTTTCGTGGGGCGGCGCGGCTGGTTTTTACCTTCTCAAGTCACAGGTTGAAAACCAGCCCCACTGTCATCAGACAAAGCGACTTCAACTTTAGACAAAGCGACTTCAACTTTCACGGATGTTCGTACCAAGCCAGCAGGCTGTCTACACACACCCGCATAGACGAGAAACCAATGCCATCTTTATCACACCCTCTGCGCTCTTTGCGGCTCGCGCTCGCGCTGGCTGTCGTTTGTGGTCTGAGTTTCATGGGCTATCGCGTGCGCGCAAGCGAGACCAACGGGAGTTGGCTGCTCCGGCTCAAAAACGCGCCTGCGGCAGTTTGGGCGGCGGTGTTTCAGGCCAACCCTGAAACCCTGAGCCAAAGCGGGTTGGCGACGGACGGCAACCGCGCGCGGCTTGCGGCGCAGCGTTTTACCGCGTTGCCCTCCGCGTTGCCCACTGCGTTGCCCTCCACCTTACGAAGCTGGGAGGCGCTCGACGACCTGAAGCAGCCGGGACTGTCTGATTCGCTCCCGCCCGCAGCCTTCGCGCCGCTCTTACCCGCCATGACCGGCTGCGCGACCTCCAGCTTCGGCGCGGCCACCAATTTCGGCGTCGGTGTTGGCCCTATCTCAGTCGCCATCGGCGACCTCAATGGTGATGGCAAGCCTGACCTAGCCACAGCAAATGATATCTCCAACAATGTCTCGGTGCTGCTGGGCACGGGCACGGGCAGCTTTGGCGCAACCACCAATTTCAGCGTCGGGACAGGCCCTGCCTCTGTCGCCATCGGCGATCTCAATGGTGATGGAAAGCCCGACCTAGTCGTAGCGAATCGCTACGACAACAATGTCTCGGTGTTGCTGGGCACGGGTACGGGCAGCTTCGGCGCGGCCAACAACTTCGGCGTCGGGACTACGCCTGCCTCTGTCGCCATCGGCGACCTCAATGGCGATGGCAAGCGTGACTTGGCCGTGGCGAATGCCAACTCCAACACTGTCTCGGTGCTGTTAGGCACTGGCACGGGCAGCTTCGGCTCCGCCAACAACTTCGATGTCTGGTATGGCCCTGTCTCCGTCGCCATCGGCGACCTCAATGGTGATGGCAAGCTTGACTTGGTTACGGCGAATTTCCGTTCCAACGATGTCTCGATGCTTCTGGGCACTGGTACGGGCAGCTTCGGCGCAGCCATCAACTTCGGCGTCGGGAGTTTCCCTTTTTCCGTCGCCATCGGCGATCTTAATGGCGATGGCAAGCCTGACTTGACCGTGGTGAATTCCAACTCCAACAATGTCTCGGTGTTGCTGGGCACGGGCACGGGCAGCTTCGGCGCGGCCTCCAACTTCGGCGTTGGAATTAACCCTGAATCCGTGGCGATCGGCGATCTCAATGGCGATGGCAAGTCTGACTTGGCGGTGGCTAACGGCTACAACAATGGCTCAGTGCTGCTGGGCACGGGGACTGGCAGCTTCGGTGCTCCCTCCAACTTCGCTGTCGGGAGTTACACTCGCTCCATCGCCATTGGCGATCTCAACAGCGATGGTAAACCTGACCTAGCTACAGCGAATAACGGCTCTAACAATGTCTCAGTGCTGCTGAATACCTGCAATGCCAGCCCGTGCGGTGGGACGAGCTTCGGCGCAGCCACCAACTTCGACGCCGGAAGTAGTTCTTTCTCTGTCGCCATCAGCGATCTCAATGGCGATGGCAAGCCCGACCTAGCCGTGGCGAATCGAGACTCTAACAATGTCTCCGTGCTGCTGGGCACGGGCGCAGGCAGCTTCGGCGCGGCCATCAACTTCGGCGTCGGGACTCAACCCCACTCCGTTGCCATCAGCGATCTCAATGGCGATGGTAAGCTCGACCTCGCTGTGGCGAACGAAATGTCCGCTAATGTCTCGGTGCTACTGGGCACAGGCACGGGCAGCTTCGGCGCGGCCACCAACTTCATTGTCGGGGGTCAACCTTGGTCAGTAGCCATTGGCGATCTCAATGGCGATGGCAAGCCCGACCTAACCGTGGCAAATCGAGACTCCAATAATCTCTCGGTGCTGCTGGGCACGGGCGCAGGCAGCTTCGGTGCGGCCACCAACTTCGGCGTCGGGACTACTCCGCGCTCCATCGCCATTGGCGATCTCAATGGCGATGGCAAGCCCGACTTGGCTGTGGCGAATACAGGCGACAACAATGTTTCGGTGCTGCTGGGCACGGGCACGGGCAGCTTCGGCGCGGCCATGAACTTTAGCGTCGGGAGTAGCCCTATCTCCATCGCCATTGGCGATCTCAATGGCGATGGCAAGCCCGACTTGGCTGTGGTGAAGTATCTCTTCTCCAGCAATGTCTCGGTGCTGCTGGGCACAGGCACGGGCAGCTTCGGCGCGGCCACGAGCTTCGGCGTTGGGAGTAGCCCTTTCTCCGTCGCCATCGGCGATCTCAATGGTGATGGCAAGCCGGATCTGGCCGTGGCGAATTCTAGTTCCGACAATGTATCGGTGCTGCTGGGAGATGGCACGGGCAGCTTCGCCGCGACCACCAACTTCGACGTCGGGTATATCCCTGTTGCCGTCGCCATCGGCGATCTCAATGGCGATGGCAAGCCTGACTTGGCCGTGGCGAGTTTCCGCTTCGGCAGTGTCTCGGTGCTGCTCAATAATTGCACTCCGCCACCAAACACAGCTCCCACCCTCACGCCTGTCGCCGCCACGCGCCAGCCGGGCAGCCCGGCCAGCAACTCCCAAATCGCCAGCACCGCCGACGCCGAAGACGCTGCCAATACGCTGCAAATCCAGCTCAGCAGCGACGGGGTGACGTTTGGCACAACGGCCACGTCGGGCGGCGTCACCGTCACGTTGACCGACAGCAACGCGGGTGCGGCGGGGACGAATCCCGATGCGCTGGGCAAAGTTTTCGCCGACATCGTGGCCTCGCGCATGGCGAGCGGCGGCAGCTTTACGCTCAAAGTCACCGACAGCGGCTCGTTGACGGCGACCGCCACGCTGACGGTCTACACGATGAATCTTGCGCTGGCCGACCCGGCGGTTTGTCTGGGGCCGGGCGGCTTGGTGGGTGTGACGTTCAGCGTGACCAATAGCGCCAACACCGCGCAACCGGTGACGGCGACGGCCAGCTTGCCCGCTGGGTTGCTGGCGCTCGCTGGCACCTGCACGGCCAATTTCGGCACATGCACAATCAACAATCCGGCCACGGTGTTATACAGCGGCACGCTGGCGGCGGGCCAGACGGCGCTTGTTAGCTATCAAACTCAGGCGGCTGACAGCGCCGCCCCGAACACGCAATTGTGCGTCAACACCACTGCCAGCATTGCCGGCGCGGCTCCGGTGAGCGTGCAGGCCTGCACCACGGTGCGTTGCCCGCCGGCGGGCCCCGGCGCGAACTATCCGTCCGCTGCCGCTATCAGCAGTCAAAAGGCCGGGTCGGTGTTGATCTTCAACCTTTACACCTCAGACGCCGCCGCCGGCAATCAGCAAAACACACGCATCGCGCTGACCAACCTTGACGCGTTGCGCACGGCCTTTGTGCATCTGTTCTTTGTGGACGGCACGTCCTGTTCGGTTGCGGATTCGTTCGTTTGCCTGACTCCGAATCAGACCTCGGCATTTCTCGCGTCGGACATTGATCCGGGCACGACTGGCTATTTGATCGCGGTGGCGACGGATCGCAGCGGTTGCCCGCTCAATTTCAACTTTCTGCTGGGGGACGCCTTCGTGAAACTTAGCAGCGGACACGCGGCGAACCTGCCTGCGGAAAGCGTTGCGGCGCTGCCGGGCGGCTTTGTGCCGTGCGACCCGCTGGCCAGCACGGCGGTGCTGAATTTCGATGACCGGATGTACAACGCCTTGCCGCGCACCCTGGCGCTGTCGAACATCGCCAGCCGCGCCGATGGCAACAACACGTTGTTAATCGTCAATCGCATCGGCGGCAGTTTGGCGACGAGCGCGAGCACGTTGGCAAATTTGTTCGGCGTGCTTTATGACGACGGCGAGACACCGTTCAGCTTCAACTTCTCGCCCGGCACGTGCCAGCTCCGCAGCATCATCAGCAGCAACTTCCCGCGCACGGCCCCGCGTTTCGAGCAGGTGATCCCGGCGGGCCGCAGCGGCTGGCTGAAGTTTGCGCTGTTTACGGACGGCGCGATTTCAGGCGCGGCCATCAATGCCAACACCAATGCGGGCATACAGGCCAATGCCTTCAATCAAGGCCACAACCTGCACAAACTGACGTTGACGACGACGGCGGTGTTGACGGTGCCGGTGTTCCCGCCGAGTTGTTAAGTCAGGGGCTATTCGTGCTCAGCAGAAATTGCCACAGAGGCACAGAGACGCAGAGCAATGCGGAACGAACCATGGAGGTTTTTAGCTGAACCATGTGGTTTCCCCTGCCGGGGCTTCGCCACTTCTCTGTGTCTCTGTGCCTCTGTGGCAGAGAATGAATAGGCCTTGGCCAGCAGTTTGCCAAAATCACCACCCGCCCGTATGATGCGCGCACTCCATTCGACAACGCAGTTCCATTCATAAACCAAGCTTTTCTGGAGGCTTTATGCGGTTGGGTGTCATCCGGCTTGCGCTTTTCGTCTCGCTGCTGTCCGGCTTCGCGCTGGCGCAAAACAACAAGACCGCCGAAGAAGTTTTGCAGCAAGCCATCGCGGCAATTGGCGGCCTGGAAAAACTGCAAAGTGTCAAGACTCTTTACACCGAAGCCGTCAACACGCGGCAGGAAATCGGGCAGAGCTACTTGCCCGCGTTCAATGAAGATTTTGCGCGTGTGCCGCGCGAGACGTTTATCACCGAGACTTGGGTGGACTTCACGACGGGACGGCGCTATTGGCTGCGCAAACTCGACAATACCCAATACGCCAACCTCGTGACGCCGACCTGGGGCGCGAATCTGGTTGGTGAGCGCCGCAACCCTCTGGGTGCGACAGTGGTTGATCTATACCAGGATCGCAATCGTCACATGACCTTTCCGGGGCCGCTCTTCACGGCGCTGGAACGCAAAGGCCAGTTGCAACGGCTGCCCGATCAGAAGTTCCAAGACCGGTTGCATTACGTCCTTGGGCTGCCTGACGCGAATCGCACCTGGCGTTTATTTATTGAACAAAGTTCCGGCTTGCTGGCCAAAATTGAAACCGATCAAAGCGCGCCTGTCCGTGGCAAAGTGGCGCTGGAATACCGTTACTCGAACTGGCAAGCGATCAACGGCGTCAAACTGCCGTTGCGCACCGAAGGGTTGAATACACAAAACGGCGCCAGCCATTGGACGATTGAAGATCAATGGGTCGAGGTCAACAAACCCGAAGGCGCTTGGTTCAGCGCGCACGCCGAAATGATGAAAGCCGGCGTTGAACGCGTGGCGCGCGACCGCGAAGCCCTGAAAGCGCCGCCCGCGCCGCTCAAATACGACAAACTGGGCGAGGGCGTTTATTACATTCGCGGCACGATTGGTTCGTTGGCGGTGGCAATGGGCGAATACACTTTCATTGTCGAAGCCCCCACGGGTGAGGCTCGTTCCAAACAGATCATCGCGTTGACAAAAGAGCTGTTCCCGAACAAACAGCTTGTCGCCGTGGGCGTCACGCACTGGCATTACGACACAGTGGCGGGGCTGCGTGCTTACGTGGCGGAAGGCGTGCGCATCGCGGCTTCCTCAACGGCAAAGGATTTCTTTGAAAAGTTTCTGACGGCCAACACCCACGATGATGCGCTGAGCAAAAGCAAAAGCAAGCCGCAATTCCTGTGGATCGAAGGCGAGCGCAGTCTTTCGCAAGGCGGCCGCACCATTCAGGCCGTAGACATCCCGAATGCGCACGCGGCGGGTATGCTAGGACTTTTTATTGCGGGCGAAGGCATTTTGTTCATCGGCGATATTTTCCCCACTAATGAACCTGCCTATGCGCAGGCCATACTGGATACCATCCAAAAACACAAACTCGATGTTAAGCAGATCGTGGGTTCGCGTGGCGGGCCAACGACACTGCAACAATTACAACAGGCGGCAGCAGTCCGCCCCATCAACTAAGCACCAGCACCTATGCAGCAAAACCAGTTGAAACGTGAACTCCTGGCCGAGTTTCTCGGCACGCTCGTCTTGATTACTTTTGGCTCAGCCGTGGTCGCCCAAGTCGTCTTGAGCGGCAATAAAAACGGCGAATATCTATCCATCAATCTGGCCTGGGGCTTTGCCGTGACGATGGGCATCTTCGTCGCAGGCGGCGTCAGTGGCGCGCATCTCAACCCGGCAGTCACTTTTGCGCTGGCCGTGCACCGTGATTTCGAATGGCGCAAAGTCATCCCTTATTGCCTCGCGCAAGTGGCTGGGGCCTTTGGCGGCGCGGCCATCACGCTGATGGTGTACCGGGAAGCTTTCAATGCCTTTGACGGCGGCCTGCGGCAAATTGCCGGCGACAAAGGCACGGCCGGCATCTTTTCAACTTACCCGCAACCTTATCTTTCGACCTTTGGCGGCCTGGTGGATCAAATCGTCGGGACGGCCCTGTTATTGTTGGTGATTCGCGGCATTGGCGATGCGCGCAATAATGCGCCAACGGGTAACATGGCGCCGCTGTTTGTCGGCTTGTTAGTCGTGGTGATTGGCATGAGTTTTGGCTTGAATGCAGGTTATGCCATTAACCCGGCGCGCGATTTAGGCCCGCGCCTGTTCACCGCTATTGCCGGTTGGGGGCCAGGCGTCTTTTCAGCAGGCAATCATTGGTTCTGGGTGCCAATCGTTGGCCCCTTGATTGGAGGCGTGCTTGGTGTGGCTATTTATGACGCCTTGATTAGCAAGCTGCACCCGGTATTGGCCGAGTAAACGCAACATGAAAATCGCAACTTGGAATGTTAATTCGATCGCTGTTCGCTTACCACAAGCGTTGGACTGGATAAAAGCCAACCTGCCGGATGTACTCTGTCTGCAAGAAATCAAATGTACGGATGATAAATTTCCGCTTGAGCGCTTCAAAGAACTGGGCTATTACGCCGAGATATTCGGGCAGCCTGCCTACAACGGCGTCGCCATCCTGTCGCGCACACCGGCCAGTAATACTCAGAAAGGATTTCCCGATGATGCGCCTGACGCCCAGCGGCGGTTATTGGCGGCCAATATCGGCGGCGTCAAAGTTGTCAACGTTTATATCCCGAACGGCTCAGAAGTCGGCTCGGAGAAATTTTTTTACAAACTAGGCTGGCTCAAACAACTCAAAACTTTTTTTGAAACACATTGCGCCGTGCAGGAACCGCTGGTGCTCTGTGGCGATTTCAACGTCGCCCCTGAAGATCGCGATGTGCATGATCCCATTCTTTGGTACGGCAAGATTCTGTGCAGCCCGGAAGAACGCGCGGCGCTGGCTGAAATCGCGCAATGGGGTCTGGTGGATGTCTTTCGCCAACATCATCAGGAGCGAGGTTTATATTCGTGGTGGGATTACCGTGGTGGCGGCTTTCGGCGCAACTTTGGGTTGCGGATTGATCACCTGTGGGCGACGGCGCCGTTGGCGGCGAAGAGTGTCGAATGCGTCATTGATCTGGCACCGCGCAAGTTAGAGCGCCCTTCGGATCATGCGCCGGTGCTGGCGGAGTTCAACGTGTAACTCAAAATAAAAAAAGCCGGCCAGCTTGCTTGCGCGCCCCGACCGGCAGAGCAGGAGTAGGCAAAAAGGAGGCGAGGTAACTTGCCTGCCCTGAGGCAGAGGTAAAAGGCAACAGTCGTGGGCTGGAAAAAGGGGCACCTTTTTTCTCAAGCTTTGGTTACTATTGCCTTTTACCTCTACTTCAGCGGCTTACTCCTGTAGTTATTTGTAGGGCCGCGGCTGAGGTGAATCCCCGTGAAGCACTCACCTCAACCGCCATTGTCAGCACACGTCGGTAGCCTACTGGACAAATGCTGACAGCCTAGCTAACTCAAAACGAAGGTAAATATCGAGTAACACGCCAGCGCAATCCGGAAGTAGAAAGCTCAATTGTAACTACTCTCCCGAAGCGGCGTGGCATAACCATAAATAAATAAGTAACAAGCTGAAACCCGGCCTGTGGTTGCCGGCCAAAATAAATCGCAATCAGCTTGAGATGTTTCAGCGCGAGTAGCGCTCCAATGCGTGGCATTGCACTTTTCCACTGAGCAAATTGTTATGCAGAAGGGTCGAAGGAGGGTAATGAGAGGCGGGTGAGTGAAATGACTCGCTAAGTAAAACTTCTAGTTATTGGCAACATGTAGCAGGAAAACAAGCTCGGCTACACACAACTCACCGAATAACTAAAAAGATTTAGTTACTAAACGAGATACACACTTTGTTCGACCACCAACACCAAATCACCAACGCGATCAACACCGACTGAACAAAGTCATCGAATCCTAAATTATGGGCAACCTATTCGGAATATCTAATGGGGATCTTTAGGCCAATTTGCGGGAGGAGAATTGGAGGGATACAACCTAAAGCTACGTCGTTAAGCGCTCTTTCAAGTTAGGCAACGCAACCTTATATGTTACGTTTCATTGGCAATCATTTGCTCACGACGCGGCGGATTCTACTCATTCGACATTAGCACGTCAACAACAAAATAACCTGATGTGTCTTTCTATCCGTTCGATGACTATGCTAGATTTCTTGTAATTCACCGAACACTGAAAACGAATCGTAACGGCTTTCCCAATGGGGTGTGCTTGTTCCCAAAATCAAAGTTTGCGTGGCGCGGCAGTCAATGCCTACATCACACGTTTTCTAACGCGGGTAGCTTCCAGCGCCGCCAATGAGCAATCCCAATATGCTTGCCGTATTTGCGGCGCCAGATGGAAGCGTGACGAGCACCCTGACGCCCCACGCGCGGAACTTATTCGCATCACAGAGTCACCCGATAGCAAGAAGGAGTAATACACGATGGCGCTGCCAACCCGGCAAAACACCGAAACCGGCGAGCTTGAAGTCTTGGTGCAAGGCGAGTGGTTGTTATTCGAGCAGTATCGCAAACAGCAGATTGATGACGCTTATCAAAATTCGGTCAAATTCTTGAGAGAAAGGCTCGGCGAAGATCATGCGCAAAGAATGGAAGAACCCGCTGAAAAGAAATCATAACAGCCCAACCGTTGTCACCAAGTCATTAGCTTTGCGGTTGTTGTTATTACTTTGCGTGCCATCTGCAATTGCGCTGGCGCAAGTTTCAACTGGCGACCGGCGCGCCGCCGAAATCCGGCATCTCGACCTGGATTACACCAATCAATTGCACACCTATCAAACACGTGAAGAGTGGCAGGCGCGCGCCGAATGTTTGCGCAACCAGATTTTGGTGAGCACAGGATTGTGGCCGCAGCCCGCGAAGCAGCCCCTCCGAGTTGTGATCTTTGACAAGGTTGATCGCGGAACGCATACCATCGAAAAAGTCTATTTTGAGAGCTTCCCCGGGCATTATGTCAGCGGAAATCTTTATCGCCCCAAAAATCAGACCGGCAAAGTTCCGGCGGTGCTTTGCCCGCACGGCCACTGGAGTTATGGGCGCCTGGAAAACACACCGCTGAATTCAGGGCCGCTGCGCGCGGCCAGTTTTGCGCAGCAGGGTTATGTAGCCTTCACCTGGGACATGGTCGGTTATAACGATAGCGCGGCCATCAGTCACCGGTTTGCCAGCGGGCATCGCGAGGGCACAGCGCGTGAAGTGCTCTGGGGCGTGAATCTGTTGGGGCTGCAACTTTGGAATAGCATGCGCGCCGTGGACTTTCTGTTGACGCTGCCCGAAGTGGATGCGGAGAAAATTGGCTGCACCGGCGAATCGGGCGGCGGGACGCAAACATTTTTGCTGGCGGCGGTGGATGAGCGCATTAAGGTTGCCGCGCCGGTCAATATGGTTTCGACGCTAATGCAGGGTGGCAGCCTTTGCGAAAATGCGCCCAACCTGCGCATTGACACGAATAACGTCGAACTGGCCGCGCTGTTTGCGCCGCGCCCGCTGCTGATGGTTTCGGCAACCGGCGATTGGACAAAAAATACGTTGACTGTCGAGTACCCGGCTGTGCGTAACATTTATCGGTTGTTTGGCGCAGAAGAGAAATTGCACGCAGTGCAGATGAACGCGCCGCACAATTACAACCAGGACAGCCGCGAAGCTGTTTACGGCTGGTTTGCGCACTGGTTCAAAGGCCGGGCGGAAATCACGCCCATCAAAGAGCGCGGTGTGAGTGTGGCGACCTTGCCTGAATTGCTGGTTTTCTTTGGTCGCTCACGCCCGGCCAATGAACTGACCGAAGAACAGTTGATTGAGGCGCGCATTCTGGCTGCGCAACAGCAATTGGCCACCTTGCAACCGGCTACGCCTGCCGCCTTGCCAGCGTTCCGCGAACAACTGGGCACGGCCTTGAAATATTCGCTGATGGCCGAATATCCAAAGGGGAATGACATCAGTGTCGCCAGACGAGAGAGCCGGCCGAATGGCGCAGAGGAGGTTGAGTTATCCCGCCAGGGCGTCAATGATCGCCTGAAACTGCAAATTTATCGGGTGGCCTCGGCGGTCGCGCCCGTCACCATTCTGGTCACGCCGCCTGACAATCAGCCGCCACAAGAACTGCTTGACGGTTTGCGGGCCGCCAAACAGACGGTTGTCACGGTGGCAGTCTTTGCTGATTTCACGGACAAAGAAACGCTCGCGCGCATCAAATTTTTCACCACCTATAACCGCACGACGGCGGCCAATCGCATCCAAGACGTGCTGACCACGTTGGCGTATGTGCAGCAAACTATGCTGGCCGCAACGGCCAATCAGCCGCGCGTGACGCTGGTTGGCCTAGGCGAGGCGGGGTTATGGACGTTGTTGGCGCGAGGATTAGCGCCACGGATTGAGCGCACGATTGTGGATGCCGGACAATTCGACACTGCCAGCGATGAAGCTTTCTTACAGCGGCTGCCGATCCCTGGCTTACGTCGTGCCGGGGATTTCGTGACCGCCGTGACGTTGGCGCCACTAGCGCCGCTCGTCATTCATAACAGCGGTGAGAGGTTCAAGGCGGCGGCGCTTGCCGACGTTTACCGCCGCTTGGGGCGCGCCGAAGATTTTCGCGCACAAACCGATCAACTCACGCACAAACAATTGCTCGCGCTGCTCACGCAACCTTGAACAGCGCCCGGCAAATCACTTTTATTTTTTTGGCTGTCTTAAGAAAGGAATCTGAATGCCTGATAGTACACAACCCGTCAATTCCCAAACCCTGGTCATTGACTTTGAACAACTCAGCTACGAAACGGTCGAGCAAGCCAATGGCAATGCCACCGTCGTGCGCTTCAAAGTAGACAATCCACAGGTATTGCCCGGCGATGTGCTGCTGGTGCTGGCGGGCGAGGAGATTCAATTCCACGGCTTCATCAACAACGTCATTGATGGCTGGGGAGTCGCCGCTGACACGAGCGGCTCCACGCTACCCGCCAGCGTGCACTGAGGAATTTGACCTGAGCAGTTCGCATACTTCATTCGGAGTTGGTGGCAGCGAAAACTGCGCTGCTACCAACTCCATTTAATTTCGGTATTGGCATCAGTAGGTTTGAACGTATTGGCTTCCAAATCGCCTGTGACGAGCCAGGCGATGGTCAGCGCGATGACGATCCCAATCAACCAGCCTACCATCGTCTGGTTGAAATACGGGATCACGCGCAGCCCGGAAATTGAGAGCAGACCGCGCCAGCGGCATTCTTCGCAGTGAAAGGGTTCGTAAGGCAAAAAGCGGGAGAGCAAGCGCGTGCGTATGCTATAAGCGCGCACACGCCGCGCGTGGGCATAACATTCCGGACAAATCATCGTTGGGCACCTTTCAGATGATCTCTCTGTTGTTGTTTAAGTTGTTTGAGTGTTTGGGGGAAACGTTGGCAGCATTGCGCCGCCGTAAATCATCACGAATACAACTGCTCGATCACAGTGCCACCGAAATCTGTGAGGCGTTCATTCCGTCCGTTGTGAAGGTAGGTCAAGCGCATCTGATCCAACCCGAGCAGTTGCAGTATAGTAGCGTGTATGTCGCGGGGATGGAAGCGCGCGCCAACCGTTTTGAAACCAATTTCATCCGTCTGTCCGATCACTTGGCCGCCCTTGACGCCACCGCCCGCCAGCCACATCGAGAAGGCTGTCGGGTTATGATCGCGGCCCCGGCCATTCTCTGACACAGGCGTGCGGCCAAACTCCGTTCCCCAAATGACCAGCGTCGAATCCAGCAAGCTGCGGCTTTTCAAATCCTTCAACAAACCGGCTGTCGGCTTGTCCGTCCAGCGGCACATCTTTTCGTGATTGCCTTTGATGTCGTCATGCGCATCCCATTGTGTGCTGACTGGGCCGCCGCCCGAAAAGAGCAGGATAAAGCGCACGCCACGTTCGACCAACCGTCGCGCCAGCAAACAGCGCGTGCCAAACTCGCGCGTTTGCGCGTCATCCAAACCATACAACCGTTTCGTCGCCTCGCTCTCTTTGCTCACCTCCACGGCTTCGGGCGCGTGCTGTTGCATGCGAAAAGCCAGCTCGTATGAAGCAATCCGCGCCTGCAAGTCGCTATCATCCACACGTAGATTTACTTCATTCATCCGCCGCATGAATTTCAACATGTTGGCCTGCTGCGTCTGGCCGATTTCTGCTGAAGGCTGCAAATGCAAGATGGGCGTCGCGCCGTTGCGCAGTTGCGTGCCCTGGTAAAACGAAGGCAAATAGCCCGCCCCCCACATCGGCGCGCCACCTTCGGGCAAGCCCTCCGGCTGCGTCAGCACGCAATAGGCGGGCAAGTTGGCGCTCTCGCTGCCCAATCCGTATGTCACCCAACTGCCCAATGAAGGATGCGCGGGCAACACACGGCCCGACGTCATCTGATACATCGCGGGCGCATGTACAAAGCTTTCGGTGTAACACGACCGCAGCACCGCGATGTCGTCAATGCACGTGGCGACGTGCGGAAAGAGTTCGCTGACCTCGATGCCAGATTGGCCGTGCTGGCGGAACTTCCAATGGCTGCCTAGCAGCGGCGTGCCCGCTTTGACGAACTGGCTTCTGACTTCGCCAAAGGAAGGCGGCATCTGCTGGCCGTGCAAGTTGTCCAGCACCGGTTTGGGATCGAAGGTTTCCATGTGACTGGGGCCGCCGACCATAAACAGAAAAATGACGGCTTTGGCTTTGGCGGCGAAGTGCGGTGGCTTGGGTGCCAGCGGATTGACCGATTGCGGATTGACCGATTGCGGATTGACCGATTGCGGATTGGTTGTTGCAATTGTTTCGGACTGCAACATTGAAGCCAAAGCCAAAGAGCCGAAGCCATTCGCCGCGTGCGCCAGAAAGTCGCGCCGTGTGGTTGCAGTGGGCCAATGCGTCGTATTCGGTTTCATTCGGTGCCTCAGAACGTGGGCAGCGTCACGCGCGCCAAAGTTGAAGAGATGCCGCGCCGCGCATCGTGGATCAGAATGTCATAGGTTGACCCGCCCGTGCCTTCGAGTTGGCCGGAAGACAGGTTTAGTTCGCGCGGCCCAGCCGTGTAGGTGCTGCTCAGCAGATGCCGGACAACGCGCCCGTTGCGCAGTAACAGGACGGTGTAATCGGTTTTGGCAAAAGCCCCGTCGAAGGTGAGAAAGAGTTCCGTATTCGCGCGTTTCAGGCTGCGCAAGTGCGTTTCGCATGGACTCGGCTTGGATGCCTCATCCTGATGCAAGACGCAGGTTTGCAGCAAGGCCAGCAGCTTTTTGGTATGCGCCTGGAAAATCGAAACCTGCACCGTGTAGCGCCCCGTCGGGCTGACCTCGCCAAAATGAAAGGTGTCGTCCAGCACCAGCGACTGATACTTTTCCATGCGATCCAGCAGCGGGCTGGTCGGGCGCTTCCGCGCACGTTCGACCAGCTTTTCCGTGGTCTTGCCGTCGTCGTCTTTCTCTTCGACAGTCTCATCAAACAGATAGGCCACCTGGGTGTAGAACTGCTCTTGAATGGTCTCAAGCGCGAGAATTTCGACTTTGAGTTGGTCACCGGATTGAAAGACGTTGCCGTTTGTGCGCACCGTCAGGTTGCCGTTTTGCCATTGCGCTTGCACCGGCAGTGTCAGGCTCAGCCACAACAGCATCACAGATCCAATCAACATCTGCGTTTTCATCAAACACCTCTCAATTCATCTGGCAAACGTCCTCACGCGTGAGCTGCCGGTTGAAACAACGCTGCCACCGCGCAACGAAAGCCGGGGAGCAACGCTGGGCTGGTCAGTTCATCGCCAGCTTGCAGCGTCGTTGATTTCACCGGCGTCTCGTAAATCGTCACTGTTTCGAACTGCGGCGAGACCAGCCAGACCTGTTGCACCCCAGCGGCAAAGTATTCGCGGATTTTCGCTTCGACAGCTTCTATCAAATCGTTGGGCGAAATGATTTCGACGGCGAGGTCAGGCGCAATCGGCCAAATCCCCACAGGGTCACCTTCCGGCGGGATGTGCGCGGCGGCAACGAAGGCCACATCCGGAATGCGCTCGCGCTTGCCGATGGTAAAGCTAACATCCGGGCCATAAACAGCGCCGAGCTTTTGCGTTTCTACGTGATCCAATATTTTCGCCGCGAGTTTCAATCCAATGCGACCGTGGCGTGCGCCTGCCATTTCTTTTACCTCCGCGTGTCCGTTCACCCATTCGAGTTGTTTCTCAGGGTCAATCAGCTTGAAAGACCCTGGCGCAATCACGGGTTGCAAGGCTGTTTCTGCGGTTGCGGTCATTTGTATGTTCCTCCTCTTGTGAATTTGTCGTTGAGCACAAGCATGCTACTGCGCGCGCACCGCGCTCACAAGACACAGCGTCCTCAATTCACATAAACAAACTCATTCAGGTTCAGCGTCGCCAGACACAAGTCTACCCACGCCGCCGCCACGACTGGCACAACGCCTGGCGGCGCGTCCTGCACTTGCGCTAACGTTTCACCCCGCTGCCGGCGTCCTACCAGTAGCGCGCGTTGTTCACGCAAAAAGGCCCGCGCCGTTTGCGCCTCAACCACGCTCGGTGGCCGCCCCAGCGCCAACTCAAACAGCCGCATGATTCGTTGCGGCTCCGTTTGCCCGGCGCGCAAGACACGCGCCGCCAGGGCCTTGCTCTGTTGCAGCATAAATTCGCTGTTCATCAACGTTAAGGCTTGCAAGGCATGCACGCTCACATTGCGTGCGCCGCATGAACTCATCAAATCCGGCGTGTCGTAAGCCACCAACAGCGGCAGCCGGACATTGCGTTTGCGCAGCAGGTACAAGCTGCGCCGTGTGTGTTGCCGCGCGTCCGGATGCACGGGCCAGAGGTTGTCCGGCTCGTATTCGGTGAAGATAGTGTCGTAAACCTCCGGCTCCAGCGGCACGCGAATCGAAGGGCCAGCCAATTCCTCTGTCAGCGTCCCCGCAACCGCCAGCACCGCATCGCGCACGGCTTCGGCATCCAGGCGCTGCCGGTTCATGCGCCAGAGCAATTTGTTGTCGGGGTCTTTTGCTTGTTTGGCTGAGTCAATGACAGAAGCCTGTTGATAGGTGTTTGAGAGCACCAGCAACGCGTGCATCTGCTTCAAGCTCCAACCACGCTCAACAAACTCGACCGCCAGCCAGTCCAGCAATTCGGGGTGCGTGGGCGGTTGTCCGTTACGGCCAAAATCATTCGGCGTCGCCACGATGCCGCGTCCAAAATGATGCTGCCACAAGCGGTTCATCAGCACGCGCGCCGTCAGCGGGTGATCTTTTTGCGTCAACCAGCGCGCCAACGCCAAGCGCCTGCCCGTCGAATTGGCAACCGGCGCAATCGCAAGTTCAGCAGGCGCATCCGGCGGCAGCAACACGCTGGGAAAACGCGGTTGTACGACCGGCCCCAAACGCTGCGGATCGCCGCCCTTCAACAAATGCGTGGCGGGCACGGGCGTCAGTTTGTCGCGCACCGCCAACGCTTTGGGCAACGGCGCGGGCGCATAAAGTTCGAGCGTGTGCATTTGCTTGCGCAAGGCGGCGCGCCGCGCACGCACTTCGGCGGGCAGCGCGGTCAGCAACTCTTCGTATTTCACTTCGAGCATGCGCGCGGCTTCTTTGGCGAGGACTTGCTGCGCTGGCGTGCGTTGGTCTTTGGGAAGGTCGAGCGCCGCCCGGTATTGCGGCTCCAGCTTGGCGCGTTTCTCGTCTTGCAGCTTTTGCAGGTAAGGCGCTTCGATTTCTTTAAGCTGATCTTGCAGCGGTTTGAGTTTGGCTTTGTGCGCCTTGGCGGCCTCGTCATAGCGCTGCTGCTCAGCCTCAGAGTTCTGTTTGAAATCCTGATTGTCGGTCGCGGCCAGGAAAGCTTGCAGCCGGTAATAATCGGCCTGAGGGATCGGATCGAATTTGTGATCGTGGCAACGCGCGCAACCCACCGTCAGCCCCAGCACCGTGTTGCCGACGCTGAAGAGCGCTTCGGTCAACCACTCCTGCCGGTTCAGCGCTTCGTCCTGATTGCCCGCGACGACGTGTTGCGGCCCGGCGCGCAAGAAGCCCGTCGCGACTTGCATTTCAAAATTGTTCGGCTCCAATTCGTCGCCCGCGATTTGTTCCAGCAAGAAGCGGTCATACGGCTTGTCGGCATTCAGCGCGTTGACCACGTAATCGCGATAGCGCCAAGCCTGTTCGCGTTCGGCGTCCAACTCATACCCATTCGTCTCGCCGAAGCGCACCACATCCAGCCAATGCTGCGCCCAGCGTTCGCCATAGCGCGGCGAAGCCAGCAACCGTTTCACCACCTTTTCATAGGCCTCCGGTGCGTCGTCGGTCAGAAAGGCTTTGACCTCTTCCGGCGTCGGCGGCAAGCCGGTCAGGTCAAAGGTCACGCGCCGCAAGAGCGCGCGTTTAGCGGCAGGCGGCGACGGTTGCAAGCCCTGCGCTTCGAGCTTCGCCAAAACAAATGCGTCAATCGGATTCTTGACCCGGGCTGTTGTTTTAACGGCTGGCACGGCGGATTTGACTGGGGTGCGAAAAGCCCAATAGTTGCGCTCTTCGGCAGTGAGGGGGCGGCCTTTGTAAAGGCCGGGCGGCAGGGTTTCGGTTTGCGCGTGTGAAGCAGGCAGAAGGCCGGTGGTCGCCAGCCAGATGGCAACCAGCAACAAGGCGAATCGTTTGCAGTCTCGTTTCATGACAGCGTTTCAGATTTAGATCGGTTTTCACTACGATGTACGGGAAAACCGCGCAGCGGGACAGAGTACCGCGCGCGTCAGCAAGCGGTGCTTTGGCAGTTTAGCCAATGGCGCCAGCTTGACGCGCCGCTTGCTGACGCGCGCGGTACTGCCCCAGCGTCAACTGACTCTCGTAACCGCAATTGCAAACCGCTCTAGTAGTGGTAGCGCGCCGTTCCTAATTCCTGATTGCTGACAGGTTGAAAATGATGGTTGATTTTCAACTCTCAGGAATCAGGAACCGGGAGCCAGGAATCAGTTTGCGTCCTACAATTCAGGTCTTATCCCAATTTTGGAGCTACTGAGAATGGTGGCTGCCCATTGGCCTGTGCGATTAGCCCGGCAACTTGTTTAACCGGTCTTTACGGCAACGTTCAGACACTCGCGCGAGCAATACACTACTTTTGTTTTTTTCCCTGAAACCGTGATCGCCTCTTTGGCGGCGATAAAAGCGCCGCAATTTTGGCAACGCACCATCTCGGCACTCGCTTGCGGGCGGCTCTCGAACAATTCACGCAATTTGTTCACATCCGTGACGGTCGCGCGCAGGCGATGGCTGAGCCGGGCGATCATCTTCAACACATAAACGACGAAGGCGAACAGCAACGCGAAGAGGATCAGTCTGAACAGGAAGATCAACGCGCGCCTCCGCCTTTCGGGTTCGTGCCCGGCGGCCGCTCTGCTGCGGGGCCGTGCTCCAGCGTGGTTTTGGCTGGGTCTGCGGCGTTACCGCTGCCACCGCGCGCGGCGTCGAGCGAGGCACGGGTCTCGGCCAGCATCTTGTCACCGGGCTTTGCTTTTTCGATTTGGCTCAGCAGTTGATCTGCTTCAGCCAGACTCTGCCGGGCTTCGATCAGGGACAGCACCAACAGAAGCTTCGTCCCCAGATCGTCGGGATTTTTAGCCATTGCCTTGCGCGCCCATAACGCGGCGTCGGTGTATTTGCCCGTGAAGAGATAGGACGTGCTGAACGCCGTCATCGCGCGCGGGTCATCGGGTTTGAGCTTGAGCGCCTGCTGCAAGAACGGCTGGGCGCCCTCGGCACGCCGGATTTGCAGATACTGATCGGCGGCGTCGAGTTGCGCTTCGTAATCATTCGGATTGGCGTGCGCGCGTTCGATGACGGCGTTGACTTGATTTTGTGTGGGCATTTGCGCCTGGTCAGGCGCGCTCGCGGGGGCAGTGCCCAAATTGGCCGCCGCTTTGGCGGCTTGTTCATTGAGCGCCGCGCTTTGCGCATTGCGCTGTTTGGCGTTGGCGAATTTGAACCCGCAGACTAAGCCGATCAGCAAACCGATCAACAGAATCGAGCCATTCTTTTTGAGTAACTCCAGAAAGGAACGCATAGATTTGAAAACAGGAAAACGAGCAATTGATAAGTATCACGGAGCGGATCTATAAGCCGAATTTTGTACCCGCACGGTCGTTGCCGACGCACGCAAGCGATGAGCATTCATCTGGGCGACACATTACTGTGGCGCTCGTGCGACCTACCCGGCAACGCGCCAGCTTGCGCCGGACTGAGCCGGACCAACTCAGATCGTTGCCCTATTTGGTCTTGCACCGCAGGGGGTTTGCCTAGCCGGCGATGTCGCCACCGCCGCTGGTGATGCTTTTACCTCACCGTTTCACCAGCGCCCGGCCCGGCGCGACCGAAGCCGCGTCGTGCTTAGGGCTGTCTATTCTCTGTTGCACTATTCCGTCGGGTCACCCCGCCTGGCCGTTAGCCAGCCTGCTGTCCTCTGGTGTTCGGACTTTCCTCCAGGCGCGCTGAAAGAATCTCAAATTTGAAATTCGGGATTTGACGTTTGCGCCCGGCGCTCATCCGATCTGCTCCGTGACGACGGGCAGTATAGCACGCAGCCTGTCAAAGTTATGAGGCAGGCTCACTCACCACCCACCCGAATGGCAACCAGGCGAATTACGCGCTGTTGCGGCGCACTGATCCGCAGGATTAAAACATTGCCGCGCTGCAACCCAGCGCTGACGCGGTTGAAATCATCGAGTTTATGAATGGGTTGGCGGTTGGCTTCGAGAATGATCTGCCCGGCGGTCAACCCGCTATCAGCGGCGGGGCCCAGCGGATCAATCACGGCGACCAGTACATGATTTGCCTGGTCTGTCTTCGCTTGGTCTGTCCTCGGTGCATCTGGCGCTGGCGCAGCGGTTAATGAAGTAGGCGAAATTTCCAGCGCGTTCTCCCGCACTGAAAAGCCCAGCGCGGGTTCGGCGTTGCTCACTTTGGCCGGGTTTTCTGCCGGACTTTCATTTTCGCTTTTACTGCGTTCTTCCAGCGTGGCCGCCAGCTTGAGCGTCTTGCCGCCACGCAACACCGTCAGCGCCACTGTCTGATGCGGCAACACATTTGATAATTGGCTAAAGAAATCATCCGTACTGGCGAGTGCGCGCCCGTCAAAATGCGTAAGCACATCGTAAGCCTCAACGCCTGCTTTGGCGGCGGGTTTGTCCGGCGTGACATCGGCGACCAACACGCCCTGCAATTCGCCCAAGCCCAGGCCATCGCGGAATTCGGCGGTCAACGTTGCCGGCGTCAAACCCAAATAGCCGCGTTTGACCGTCCCATTCAAACGCAATTGCGCGATCACACGTCTGACCACGTTGCTGGGCACCGCGAAGCTGATGCCGCTGCCGTCTACGCGAATGACCGTATTGACGCCGATGACTTCGCCTTGCTGGTTGAGCAGTGGCCCGCCGGAATTGCCGCGATTGATGGCGGCGTCGGTCTGAATGAAATCCTCAAAAGGTTCGTTGTTATAAACCTTGCGCCCTTTGGCGCTGATGATGCCCGCCGTCACGGAATGTTCATAATCAAGCGGATTCCCGATCGCGATGACGGCATCGCCGACGCGCAATTCGTCGGAATCACCAAGCTGCAACAAGGGCAGCGGCCCGGCCTCGATTTTGAGCAAGGCAATATCGGTGACGGCGTCAGCGCCTTGCACCAGCGCGCGCCGCTCGCGCCCGTCCGCCAAGCGCACGCGAATGCGGTCGGCGCCGCGAATCACATGATCGTTGGTCACGATGTAGCCGGCATCATCAATCAAAAATCCGGTGCCGGTACCGCGCTGCACATTTGAATCAGCGGTGGGCGGGGCAAGATTTTGTTGTGGATTCAGGGCTTCGGATTGGTTGTCAGGTTGGGGCCGCACCGTGCGCGTCGCAATGACGGTGACCACCGCCTGATTGGCCTGCGCCACAATTTCGGCATTGCTGCGCGCGCGGGCAAACCAGCTTTTCCCGGCGGGCGCAAAGAGCCAGCGCTGCGCCTGGCGCGGCCATAAAAACGAAACTGTGACCAAGGTGAGCGCCACCGCGCCCACTGAAGCTGCACAAAGAAAAGCGAAGAAAATGCCACGCTTCATAACGCTTACTGCTTTCGTTGGTCTTGGGTCGAACGGCACTCTACCACACCGTTTTTACGGCCACTACTTTTTCCGCGCGGTCACCGTGCGCGGCCTGCTGTTGGCAACCGGCTTGGAGGCAAGTTGACGGCGCGCTGCCACCACAGGCTTTTGGCGGCGCGCTGTTTTAGGGCGCGGGATTGCGCGGCGGATGCTCGCGCGGCATGCGCTTTCACAGCCTGCGGCGGTGCGGGCCGGTTCACACTCGCGCTTTGGTGATAAAGCTTGAGTTGTTTCTCGCTCACGATTTGCCATTGCCCGTTTTCAAAGCGCAGCCCGATTTGCGTCAGCGCCTTGCCCGCCGTGCGCTGTGCGCCGCGTTGCAAATCCCACTGCTTATCAAAGGTCAGTTCCGCGGCGGGCGGGTCGCTGCCGGGTTTGAGCGCGATTTCAGGCTCACCGGCAAAGCGCAAATAGTATTTGTTCAGCCCGCCAAAGACACGCCGCTTGCGCGCCACGACCTGAGTGCGCGCCATCGCGCCTTCGTTGTAATAGGCGACTTGCGTAGCATAAAACTTGGCGTGCTCTGCCCATTCGGTATTCATCGCGGTTTCGGCCCAGCGCCGATAAAACGCTTTGAGTTGTTCGCGCGAAACAGCCGCGCTGGCCGTGGAAGTCTTGACCAAGGCCACCGGTGTTGGGCTGGCAACCGTGGCGGTAGCTTCGACCGTCGCCGCTGGCGCCGAAGGTTCTGGCGATTTCGCTGCGAGCAAATTAGTCGGTGTAACACTCGGCGCGGCGGCCAGCGCATCCGCCGCCAATTCGTCTGACTGGCCGGGCGTCGCCGGAGTTGGGGACGCCGATTGAACGAGGCCGCTTAACCCGCCTTGCAGCCAGCGTCGTTGGCCGGAATTAAAATCCGCCAGCACACCGATGGCCAACAGAGACAGCGCCACCACTACCACATACAGCCCGCGCCGGGGTCGCCGTTCAAGCAGCAACGTCGGCTCGCGTTCCAGCGGTCTGGGGATAGCCGCAGGCGTTGGCAATTTGAATGGCTCAGCCACTGGGGCTTCAAAATCGGGTACGGTCTCATCGGCCAACCACGCGACCGCAGCCGCAGGCGCAGCCACTGGCGTCGCTACCACAGGCGGCGGCATGGCTACACGCGCTTGGCGCGGGCGTGTCGCCGGTTCGACCAATCCCTCTTCGCTCGGCATTTCAACCGCTGCGGTTTCGGGCAAGGCGACCGCGCGTTGCAAGCTGTCCGCCAGCAAGGCCGCCGAGCCGAATCTATGTTGCGGACTCTTGGCGAGCGCGCGCAAGACGACGCGTTCAATGGCCGGATGCAAGCCGGTGCAAAACCGCGTCGGCGGTGGCGGCGCTTCCTGCAAATGACTCAGCAAGACGGCGGAGGTGCTGGTGTTGCTAAACGGCACTTGCCCGGTCAGCATTTCATACAGGATCACCCCCAACGCATACACATCCGAACGCGCATCAACCGGCAGCCCCGTGCATTGTTCGGGCGAGATGTAATTCGGCGTGCCGATGATCGTCTCTTCATCGGTTAGGCATTGCACCGTGCCCTGCGGCTGTTTGAGTTTGGCGATGCCAAAATCGAGCACCAAGACGCGCTCAGTGCCGTCGGGGTCGGTTTCGATCATGATGTTGTCGGGTTTGAGATCGCGGTGAATGATGCCGCTGCGGTGCGCGGCTTCGACGCCCGCGCAAACCTGGCGCATGACCGCCGCCACGCGTTCGGGCCGCATTTGAAAGCTGCGCGCGGAAAGCAGGCGCAACTCTTCGCGCAAACTGCGGCCTTCGACCAATTCCATCACGATGTAGGCGCTGCCATTCGCCAGCGAGCCGAAATCGTAAACCTGAATGATGTTCGGATGTTTCAAGCGCGCGGCGGCCAGGGCTTCGCGGTGAAAGCGTTCGCGGACCGTGGCGTCGGTCAGGAATTCGGCGCGCAAAATCTTGACGGCGACGGGACGCTCCAATTGCAGATGCAAGGCGCGATAGACCGAACCCATGCCGCCGTGGGCGATCAGGGATTCAAGCTGATATTTGCCGTCAATGATGAGCGGGAGTCCCGCGCCTTCACGGGTCGGGGCTTGATCGAAGAGGCAAAACTCGACGCCATCCTGAAAACAGCGATGGCAACTGGGGCAGTAGCGCATACCTTCTTCTCCGGCCTTATGCCAAGTTGATTGTTGATGACGATGCGCAAGGGGGTAAGCGCGAAAGCGGCGGCAGCATAGCCCAAAGTGCCGCAACAGCGCAATTGACAGTGCTGCGCGCTCTTACTTATAGTGCGCCCGGATTTCCAGGCAATATCATCAGTAACATTGGCAGTTATGCACGAGCACGAACAAGCGCACTTCCCACCCGTTTCACCCGTTGAGTCGCCCGCTTGTTGTGGGACCGGTTGTGCTGTCTGCGTGCTGGATAATGTTGAATACGCCGCGCCCGCCGCGCCGTTTCCGGTGCATGAACGCGCGCAATGTTGCAACACCGGTTGTTTGATTTGCGTGCGCGATTATCCAGAGTTGGTCTTGCCGGCGGAACCCGAGACACAGTTGTTGCAGTTGCTTGAAGCAATCGAAACGGCACAACAAACGTAGGGCAGACTTTTGCGTCTGCGCCCACGCGCGCCGGTTACTCTCCACCCCTTTCCGATACAACCCATCACCCCAAGGAGGCCTTCATGGCTGTTGAAAGCAATGAGACTTCGCCCAGCAGTACCGGCGCCGCGACGTTCAAGCCTTATATTCCCGCATCCACGGTCATTGCCGAATTCACGCTGCGCACTGTTGTGCTGGGCGCAATCTTCGGCATCATTTTCGGGGCATCCACGGTCTATCTGGCGCTCAAGGCCGGGTTGACGGTTTCGGCCTCGATTCCGATTGCGGTGCTGGCGATTGCCGTCTTCAAACGCATCGGCAAATCCACCATCCTCGAAAACAATATCGTGCAGACCATTGGCTCAGCGGGCGAATCAGTTGCTTCGGCAGTCGCTTTCACGATTCCGGCGCTGATCTTTCTGACGAATGGCGAAAGCTTCTTCAACTACTTCAACATCTTTTCGCTGGCGATTGTCGGCGGCATCCTGGGCGTGCTGATGATGGTGCCGCTGCGCCGCTCGCTCATTGTCAAAGAGCACGGCACCCTGCCCTACCCTGAAGGCACGGCCTGCGCTGACGTGTTGGTGGCCGGTGAAAAAGGCGGTTCGTTTGCGGGCAAGGTTTTCGCCGGACTCGGCATTGCGGTCGTTTACAAAGTGGCGATGAGCATTTTCGGCTTCTGGAAAGAGACGCCGACAGCGCGCGCATCACATACTTCCAGCTTTCCGAACGCCAGTGTGAGCGCCGAAATCACGCCAGAATATCTGGGTGTCGGTTACATCATCGGCCCGCGCATTGCCGGTGTATTGGTGGCGGGCGGCGTCCTTTCGTACCTCGTGCTAATTCCGCTGATCACATTCATCGGCGACGCCTTACCAGCGGTGTTGAAACCGGGCGTCGGCGACACCTTGATCCGCGATATGTCGCCCTCGCAAATCCGTCTGGGTTACGTGCGCTATATCGGCGCGGGCGCGGTGGCAGCGGCGGGGTTGATTACGCTGTTGCGCACGCTGCCCACGATTGTGGCGGCCTTCCGCGAAAGTTTTAAGAGCCTGCGCGATGTGAAATCCGGCGTGGAAGTGTCGCGCACCGAACGCGAAGTGCCGATCACTTACGTCATCCTCGGTTCGCTGGCGCTGGTTTTCATCGTGGCGCTGTTGCCGCAATTGCCGGGCAACACCATCGCCGGAAAATTGCTGATGGGGTTGATGGTAGTCGTCTTCGGCTTCTTTTTCGTAACGGTCAGTTCGCGCATCACGGGGCTGATCGGCAATTCCTCCAACCCCATCTCAGGCATGACCATCGCCACCTTGATGGCGACCTGTTTGATTTTTGTCAGCCTGGGTTGGAATGGCGTGGCCTATCAATCGCTGGCGCTGGCCGTCGGCAGCCTCGTGTGCATTGCCGCCGCCGTGGCGGGCGCGACCAGCCAGGATTTGAAGACGGGCTACATCGTGGGCGCGACGCCGCTCTATCAACAACTCGGGTTGATTATCGGCGTTGTGGTCTCGACCTTTGTCATTGGCCTGACCTTGCAGGCGCTCGACCATTCCATGCAGTTCCAAGGCATCGCGCACGCCATCGGTTCAGAACGGCTGCCCGCGCCCCAAGCCACATTGATGGCGACCATCATCAAAGGCCTGCTGGCGCGCGATCTGCCGTGGGGCTTGGTTTTCGTCGGCATGTGCATTTCGGTTGTCGTTGAATTATGCGGCGTGCGTTCGCTGTCATTCGCCGTCGGCGCCTATTTGCCGATCTCGACCACTGCGCCGATTTTCGTGGGCGGGTTGATGCGTGCTTGGGCGGATCGGATGAGCGGTGTTCAAGCTGATGCGCACGGCGAATCTGAAGTCACGTCCGGGATGCTTTACAGCACGGGCCTGGTGGCGGGTGGCTCATTGACCGGCGTGCTAATCGCCTTGCTCAACGGCGTAGAAAAAACGGTGGTGGTGAATGGGCAGCCCAAATCGGTTTCGGTGATTCAATATCTGCTAGACACCGTCGGCATTCACGGCTGGGAACGTTTTGGCACCGCCGCCGATTTGATCGGCATTCTTTTCTTTGCCGGGCTTTGCTTCCTGCTGTTACGCGCCTCGCGGCAGCCGTTAGAGGCCTAACCCTGATTTTCAAATAACTTTTTGGAGACATTTCGATGCGAAACAGCAACTTTGCAAACCTGGCGCGCCGCCGCTTCCTCTTCGGGATGGGCGCGAGCGCGGCACTGACAACCCTGACCTCGCAGACCTTCTTTGCCCGCTCGCGCCAAGCAGGTGCACAACCTATCCTGATGGGCGCGGGTAATCACAAATACGAATGGGTGCGCGGTTGGGGCAAGCTGCCCGCCGGCATGAACTATGGCAGCACGCACGGCGCCGTGCAGGTAGACGCCAAGAACAACGTCTACGTCAACACCGACACCGAAAACGCCATCATCGTCTTTGACGAGAACGGCAAGTTCCTCCGCTCCTTCGGCAAGGAATGGAAAGCGGACAAGGACGGCAACGGCACGCACGGCATGCTGTTGCGCAAAGAGGGCGGCCAGGAATTCATCTATCTGACCAACCTCTACCGCCACGAATTCGCCAAGCTGACGCTGGCGGGCGAAGCCGTTCGGACCTTGGGCTGGCCGGAAAAATCCGGCGTGTATCAAAGCAAAGATCAGTTCAAACCGACCGGCATCGCCGTCGCGCCCAACGGTGATTTTTATGTCACGGATGGCTACGGCCTGAATTACATCCATCGTTACAACGCGAAGGGCGAATACCTCAACACCTGGGGCGGCAAGGTCACGAAGGAAAACCCGAAAGAAAACGGCAAGTTCAACACGCCGCACGCCATCATCGTGGACTCGCGTACCAGCCCGGCCACGATCCTGGTCACGGATCGCGCCATGCATCGCCTGCAATGGTTCACGCTGGAGGGCAAACACGTCAAAACGCTGGACGGTTCGGAAAACGATTTTCTGCGCTTCCCGGCGACGCTGCACATCCGGGGCAATGATTTGGTGATCGGCGACCTGGCTGGCCGCGTGACGATCCTGGACAAAGAGAACAAACTCGTCACCCATCTGGGCGATCAGATGGACACCAATTTGCGCCAGAAAAACACGCTCAAACCGGAACAGTGGATGGAAGGCAAATTCGCCTCGCCGCACGGGGTGACCTGGGACAATAAGGGCAACTTGTATGTCGAAGAGTGGATGCTGGCAGGGCGCGTGATTAAGTTGAGGCGAGTAAAATAATCACACGAAAGATGCGGTAAGCGAGTTCGCCGCATTTTTCGTCCGGGGGCAAATATGAATTCTCAAAGTGGTACGCTTGAAATCACGGGGCTGAATCCAAAAATCTTGCAGGCGCTCGACCAGCGGGCAAAAGCATTTGGCACAACAGCAGAGGCTTATGTACGAACATTGATCGAACAGGATTCCGCCCAGTTCGACTTCACGCCGGAGCAGTTTGAAACGCTACGGCAGGAGGTTCTGTTTGGGGGTGAGCAAATCCGCCAGGGCCATTGCTCACCCTATGACACGGTTGACGAAATGATGGATGAAATCGAAGCCACCATTCAAGTTCGACTCGCCAAGCAGTAATTGCGGAGCGGCTACATGAGCAAAGTCGTTATTTCTGAACCCGCTAAAGAAGACCTCTACCAAATTGCGGACTATGTTGCACAACATAGTCCGGCTGCCGCCCTGCAACTGATGAAAAAGTTTCGCAAGAAATTCAATATGCTGACCAACTTTCCGCAGTTGGGCCGTGAACGCAATGACATCGCGATTGGGATTCGCTGTTTGGTCATGGACAACTATCTGATTTTCTATCAACCCTCTGACAAGATGATAGAAATCTGGCGTGTGCGTCACAGTGCGCAAGACCTAGCAAACTGGTTTTCCCAGCTTTGAGAGAACAGCACCTTATTCTGCGTGAGGAACCATGAATCATTCATTTATAAATCTGCTTACCATCATTCTCTCCATTGTTTGTTTTACACCTGTGTTAGCGCAACAACCAGCGCCAGTCGAATTCGCCGCCAGCGAACAAATGGTGCCCGTGCGCGATGGCGTCAAGCTTTACACCGTCATCTGCGCGCCGAAAAACCAGACGCAGCCGCTGCCTATTCTGATGACGCGCACGCCGTATGGTTCCAACCCGGGGCGGTGTCGCAATCTTCCCTTCGCCAATAAAGAGTTGGTCGCCGACGGTTACATCTTCGTCAACCAGGACATTCGCGGGAAATACAAATCCGAAGGCGATTTCATGATGAATCGCCCCGCCTTGACCACACGTGACAAGAACGACACCAAGGCCGTGGACGAAAGCAGCGATACTTACGACGCGATTGATTGGCTGGTCAAAAACATTCCGAACAACAACGGGCGCGTCGGCATCTTCGGCGTTTCCTATCCCGGCTGGCTCTCGGTCGTGCCGCTGCTCGAACCACATCCCGCGCTCAAAGCGCTGTCGCCACAGGCCGCAATGAACGACACCTGGATGGGCGACGACTTCTTTCATCAAGGCGGTTTTCGGCTGGCGTATGGCTATGAATACGTTTACGGCGTCGAGAATACTAAAGGCGGCGACGATCCGACCTTCAATACCTACGACATGTACGAGTGGTATTTGAAGCAGGGCGCGCTCTCAAATTTCTTCTCGACGCGGCTGCCCACATGGAAAGCCTTTATCGAACATCCGAGTTATGACGCCTACTGGCAGGCGCGTTCGGCGGTGTTGTATTTGAAAGACGTGACCGTGCCGACGCTGCATGTCGCGGGCTGGTTCGATCAGGAAGATTTTTATGGGCCGATGAAGGCGTACAGCAAACTTGAACAGAACGACAAACAACACATGAACTACCTCGTCGCCGGCCCCTGGAATCACGGCGGCTGGCGCGGCGGTGCGGGCGATAAGCTCGGCAACATCGAATTCAACAAACAAGCCACCGGGCAATACTTCCGCGAAAAGATCGAAGCGCCGTTTTTCGCCTACCACCTGCACGGCAAAGGCACGGGCCAATTCCCCGAAGCGCAGACTTTCCAAACCGGCAGCAACGAGTGGAAGAGTTACGATCAATGGCCGCCCGCGAACCTGACGACGACGCGCAATCTGTACTTTCACGCCAATGGCAAGCTGTCTTTCGACGCGCCCCCAGAGATGGATAAAGCTACAGGCGACAAGGCGTTCGACAGTTACATCAGCGACCCGAAACATCCCGTGCCCTATCGCAAACGTCCGATTGAACCGACTTATTTCCGCAAAGGCTCTGGCTGGTCGGTTTGGCTAACAGAAGACCAACGGTTCGCCGATGGCCGTCCCGATGTGCTGACGTGGGAGACGGACACATTGCAACAGGATGTCACCGTCAGCGGCGAAATCACCGCGCAACTTTTCGCCGCGACCTCTGGCACCGACAGCGATTGGATCGTCAAGCTGATTGATGTCTATCCCGAAGACCTCGCCGACAATTTCAAAATGGGCGGCTATCAATTCATGCTGGCGGGCGAGGTCATGCGCGGGCGCTATTACAAAGGCTTCGACAAACCGCAGCCGCTGGTGCCGAATAAGCCGGCAGAGTTCAACGTCTATCTGATCCACAAAGATCACAGTTTCAAAAAGGGCCACAAGATCATGGTGCAGGTACAAAGCACCTGGTTCCCCGTGATTGATCGCAATCCGCAAAAGTACGTCGAGAATATCTTCAAGGCGACCGATGCCGATTACATCGCGGCCACGCAGCGGATTTACCGGTCGAAGGCGCTGGCTTCGCACCTCAAGTTGCCGGTGGTAAAGTGAAGCGGGATTTACGCGGAGGAATTATGTCAACTTCAGTTCAGCTTATGTCCACATCAGTTCAACCCGCTTACTATCACTTCACGGTAGCGGATTATCACCGCATGCTTGAAACAGGTGTGCTCAACGAAGACAGCCGGGTTGAGTTACTGAATGGGAGGATCATCGAAATGTCACCAATCGGCAAACGCCATACAGCCAAGGTAAAAAGACTGAATAAACTACTTGGTCGAAAACTCGATCCGTCGCTGCTGATTGGCATCCAAGATCCGATTCAGTTAGACGATTATTCCGAACCACAGCCTGACATTTCGGTACTTAAGCCACAGGATGATTTTTATGAAAGCCATCATCCGCTGCCTGCCGACGTTTTGTTTTTGATCGAAGTTGCCGATAGCTCAGTCATGGTTGATCGCGAGGTCAAACTGCCCGCCTATGCCCTTGCCGGCGTTGCTGAAGTGTGGCTGGTGGACTTGACCAAAGATCGGATTGAAGTGCATTCCAAGCCACACAATGGCATCTATCAGGAAGTTCACATTGTGCAACGCGGACAAGCAATCATCTCAACAAGCTTGCCACAGCTTGAGCTGAAAGCTGACGACATTCTGGGTTAGCCGCAATGCTGCACACGCTCTGGCTTCTGCTCTCGACCATCGCCCTGCGCCCCTACGTCTTTGTCTTCCTCGCCTTTTATCTCGCCATCGCCATCACGCACATGGGCTGGAAGCGTACCGCCGTTTACACCGTGCTCGCCTATTTGCTGGCGTGGCTGAGCGAGTGGAGTTCCGCTGTCGCCGACATCGGCATCCCCTTCGGCATTTACAAATACATCAACACGACGGCTGACCGCGAATTGTGGGTTGCGGGTGTGCCCTTCATGGATTCGCTCTCGTTCTCCTTTCTCTCGTACCTCAGTTGGGAAGTCGCGATTTTGCTGCTGGGGGAATTGCCGATCAGCCGCCGCAATGTACAGATTGTCAACCGGGACGCAATCCGTCACGGCTGGCCCGTGACCTTATTGGCGGCGTTCCTGATGACCTATCTCGACATCGTGATTGACCCGCTGACCATTCAGGGCGAGAAATGGTTTCTGGGCAAGCTTTACTACTACCCTGACGGCGGCATCTATTTCGGCATCACGCTCGCCAATTTCGCGGGCTGGTTTCTGCTTTGCGCGGCGATCCTGCACCTGTATGGCTGGCTGGAACGAACGCTGCTGGCGCACTGGGGCTGGGAAGGCGTGCGCGCGTATCCGTTCAAAGCGCTGGGTGCCGTCGGCCTTTATTTCGGCGTCTTGGGGTTCAATCTCTTTATGACCGTTTGGATTGGCGATTTGAGACTGGCCATGGTGGATTGTTTTCTGGTCTTGCCGCTGCTGGTGATGTTGGCGCTGGCCGTCCGGCGCTCTTCTTACGCGCCGCCTGTGCTGCCGTAATCAAACATCAGCAGAACCCTGGATTCGGCGTTGGCGTAGTCTGGTCGCACAGCAAGATCATCAACATCATTCAGACGAGGTTCAAGCATGTTTTGTCCTAGTTGTGGAGCGGAAGAACGGCAGCGCGGCCAATTTTGCCGCGCCTGCGGTACGGATTTGCGGACGGTGCGCACCGTCCTGGAAAAGCCTGATGCCATCACAGCTTCGGCGGTTTCGGCACGTCAGGAAATCGGGCGCGCGCTGGCGGATCGCATCCGCGCCGTTGATTCGGCGGATGAACTCAGTGTGGTTGCTGAAGATGTCTTGCCTGAAATTGAAAAGTTTCTCGAATCGCCGGAAGAGAAACGGTTGCGCCGCATGCGCGCCGGGCTGTTGACTGCCGCCATCGGGTTGGGCGCTGCGCTGGCGTTTTCAGTGGTGGCGTTGAGCATTGATCACGGGTTATTTGTGGTAGCGGCACTGGGCGTAACCACGTTCTTTTTGGGCTTGGGGCTGATGTTCAACGGCAGGTATTTGACGCTGCCACCACAAACCATCACGGACCACACGACCGACCGCTTGGCGCAAAAGGCTGCCGAGCAATTGCCGGAAATTACCCCGCGCGATTTGAACCCGGCGTCCGCTGAAGCTTTCGCACAGACCATCACCGAACATACGACCCACGAATTGGCGAATAACAAAAGGTAAGGCGCCGTTTGCGGAGGCTTATTTCGATTTGGCGGCAGCCAGCCCGTGACCGCCGATAGGTTCCGTTACCGTGCTATCGCTAAAGCCCGCGATCAGCGGTCTCCCTTTCTGAATGGCTTCCTTCACCGAGGGCAGCGACAGCGAAGCTTTATGGCTTTGCTCGCTGTCCCAAACTTCCGTAATCCAAAGCGCGTTGGCATCCGCCGGGTCTTTGGCGACGATGTAGCTAAGACAGCCGGGCATACCCGCCACACCTTCGAGCAAGATGGCGATGAGGGCCTCGCGCTTCCCCGCCACCGCCGTCATTTTTCCGATCAAGCCATACATCGGTTGTGTCCCTTTCGACAAAGCATCGCTGGGGTTCATTGCAGCCAACGCCGCAGCCCCAGTGATTGCAATAAATTCGCGTCGTTCGATATTCATATTCAACTGCCTGTCTAACGCCGCGCATCAGCGGGCGCGCACCGAATCTCAGGTTCAACGGCCAAGTTATCTTGCGCGCTCCGTTGCATGCGTTTGTTAGGCTTCGATGTCTTGGCCGAAGATAATAGAAATGCCGTTCGGGTCGCGAATGCTGAAATCACGGACACCATAAGGCCTGTCTCCGGGTTCTGTGGTGATCTCTGCGCCTCGTTCTCGAACTTCCCTATGACAGGCGTCAACGTCGCGAACCCACTGAAACAAGTGCACGCCACTTGGACTCCCATTGCTCTTAACAAAATGAATTGCGGAGTTGTCCCGCCATACGATCGCGTAGTCTTGGTTTCCGAAATCCGAAATGAACCCCAAGACATCTCTGTAGTACTTTGCCGCCGCCTCAACGTCAGGAACGTGCAGCACCGGCGCACCTTGTATGAACTGGGCCGGATTTGCGGATGGATAATTTGGCATCGCTTCCTCTCCTTAAGTGTTTCACGCCGAACTATGTTGATGACCGGCGTTAGTCCAACAAATCCGGCTGCTCACGCACAATCCGCCCATACAACGGCTGAAACTGGAACCAGCCCGCCAATTGGCTCCCAACCTGACCATGCGTCTTCTTGGCCTGTTCGTGCTCAATCAGGATTGGCTCGCCAGCGGCTTGGGCCAATAGTTGCGCCTGGCAACTGCGCTCCATCGTGATGAACCACCAGGCGGCTTCGTCTACGGATTGGCCGACCGTCAGCAGGCCGTGATTGCGCAGGATGACGGCTTTGTGATCGCCGAGCGCCTGGCCGATGCGCTGCCCTTCTTCGAGATCAAGCACGACACCCGTGTAATCGTTGAAGATGCCGTGGTCTTCGTAAAAGGCGCAGGCGTCCTGCGTCAGCGGGTCGAGGTGACGGCCCAGTGCCGACCAGGCTTTGCCATACATCGAATGCGCGTGGGCGGCAGCGGCGACATCGGGACGCGCGGCGTGCACTTGCGAATGAATGGCGAACGCGGCGGCGTTGACCGGATAGCCGCCTTCGACGACTTCGCCTTTGTGATTAACGAGGACCAAGTCTGAAACACGAATTTGGCTGAAATCTACGCCAAAGGGATTGACCCAGAAATGATCTTTACGTTCAGGGTCGCGGGCGGTGATGTGCCCGGCGACGCCTTCGTCAAAGCCGAATTTGGAGAAGAGACGAAAGGCGGCGGCCAGCCGTTGCTTGCAATACAAACGCGCCTCTTCGGTATTGGCGAAGCTGGGCGGTTGCGGGATGTTCAGCCGGGTTTCCGGCGCTTTCATAAATTTGTCAGTTTGTGTTTCGACTTGGGCAGCTTGGGATTCCATAACCAATCATCCTCAAAGGTGCAACCGACTGCCAGCCGGTTGCGGTTTGCCAATCATACATAGTGGCCGTCAGAAAAAAGCTCGGCCAATTCAGCAGCCGGCTGGCAGCCGACTGTACACCTAACTGGCCTGCGGCAATTTGAGCTTGCCCGTCGCACGTTCGCCCAACAACGGCGAAGCGGAGGGCGCTTTGCGGCGCAGCAGGCCAAACTTTTCGACGGCGTGTTTTTCGATGTGGGCCATCGCTTCGTCAATCGAATCGGTGACCAGAAACAGATTCAGGTCCGGCGGGCTGATCGTTTTTTCGGCCAGCATCCTGGCCATAAATTCGAGCATCGGGGCGTAGTAATCTTTGCCCATCAGCACGACCGGGAAATCACGAATCTTTTTGGTCTGGATCAATGTCAGCGCCTCAAACAACTCGTCCATCGTGCCGACACCGCCGGGTAGTACGACAAAGGCGTAAGAGTATTTAACGAGCATCAACTTGCGCACGAAAAAATAGCGAAACTCCAGCATCTGATCCAGGTACGGGTTGGGCTGTTGTTCAAACGGCAAGATGATGTTGCAACCGATTGAGGTACCATCGGCTTCTTTCGCGCCCCGGTTGGCCGCTTCCATCACCCCCGGCCCGCCGCCCGTCATCACGGTGAAGCCTTGCTGCACCAGCGCGCCACCGACCGCGCGCGCCAATTGATAGTAACGGTGCTCTTCTTTGAAGCGCGCCGAACCGAAAACCGTGACACAGGGGCCGACGAAATGCAGCACGCGAAACCCACGAATGAATTCGCTCAAGATGCGCAATATCATCCAGAGTTCCGAAGAACGCGATTTCGGGCCTTCGAGTAAATAGCGATCACCGTATTTACGAATCAGCGGAGTTTCAGTCACAGTTTCAGGCAGAGTTTCTGGTGCAGTTTCTGGCATGGTTCTCTTCTTTCAATTCACACGTTTCCCCAGTAGTACTCACAGCGCAACAGGTCATGAACAAGCGGCCACGACAGCCGCGACAATTTGCGTCTCGGAAATCAAAACCAGATGGGCGGCCGCCGCCAAGGGCACATAGGAATCAACGGCGCGCACCGAACGCATTGCTCCGGTGAAGCCACCTTCAGCCAACGCGGCGATCACGGCATCGGCAATCCCGCCACCCGTTGCGCGGCATTCATCGGCGACGACCACACGCCCGCATTCGGCAGCGTGCTGTTGAATGGCGGCGAACGGCAGCGGATTGAGCCAGCGCACATCCAGCACACGGGCGTTGATGCCGTGCTGTTCTTTCAACACACGCGCCGCCCGCAATGACAAGCGCAAGCCATTGGCATAGCTGACAAGCAAGACATCGCGGGCTTCTGCCCAATTGTCTTGAGGATAAACGCCGACCTCGCCCGGCAATAGCATTGCGCCCGGTTCGGGGTAATCGCTCAGCCATAGGCCATCGCCATCGGCATACAAATCCTTTTCGTGATACAGCGCGATGGGTTCGAGAAAGCACACCACCCGGCCACAAGCGCGCGCCGCCGCAATGGCTCCGCGCAACATGCGCGCGGCATCATCGCCACGCGCCGGTACAGCCAACATCAACCCAGGAATATCGCGCAGCGCGCCAATCGAATTGTCATTGTGGAAATGGCCGCCGAAGCCTTTCTGATACGCCAGCCCCGCGATGCGCACAACCATCGGGTTGGTGAATTGCCCGGCAGAGAAAAACGACAGCGAACAGGCTTCGCCGCGAATCTGATCGAGCGCGTTGTGCAGATAAGCCAGATATTGAATCTCCGGAATCGGCAGCAAGCCAAGCATCGCCGCGCCTTGGGCCAGACCCAAGATCGTAGATTCATCGAGCAAGGTATCGAACACGCGCGCAACGCCGAACTTTTTCTGCAAACTCTGGGTGACGTAATAGACGCCGCCTTTTTTGCCCACGTCTTCGCCAAAGGCGATGATTTCGGGCAGGCGCAGCATTTCATCAGCCAGGGCGGAGTTGATGTGCGCGGCCAGCGTGCGTTTGGTCGGCGCGGTCGCCTGTTCGGGCAAGACGTTGTCAAACAGTTTCAAGCGCGCATCTGAGGCGGCTTGCGGTTCGGCTTCCAAGCGAATCGCCTCTTCGGCGTAGGGCGCGAGCGGTTCGATGATCTCGGCCACGCTGGTCAGCTTGGGGCGGCGAATCGCGCGTTCCAGCGCCTCGTCAATGCGCGCCTGCACGCGGCTGAACATGCCGCGCAAGGTTTCCGGCTGGGCTGCGCCGTTTTCGATCAACAGGCGCGCGTTGACGAGCAGCGGGTCTTGCGCTTCGGCGGCAGCAATCTCAGCCTGTGTGCGATAGGTCGTTTCGACATCCGTGCCCGCGTGGCCCCACAACCGCGTCACGTGCAGATGCAAAAAGACCGGTGTGCGCGTCGCGCGACAGGTATTGATGGCTTTTGCTGCAACCGCATAAATCTCATCCAACGCGCCCTGCGCCTCAAAGTATTGCAAGTGCGGCTGCCCGCTGAACGAATCGTGAATCCAGTTGCGCGGCGTTTCGACCGAGATGCCGATGCCATTGTCTTCGCACAAAAACAGAATCGGCGCCTGCCCGCCGCGCCGCACGGTGTAGCGCGCCGCATTGATCCCGGTCAGCGCCGTCGCGTGATTGGCCGAAGCGTCGCCAAACGAACAGCACACAATCGAGTCATCGCTCAAGTCCTGGCTCTTGCCCAAGCGCCGCGCCTGCCGCAAGGCAAAGGCCAACCCCGCAGCGCGCGGCAAATGCGAGGCGATGGTGCTGGTTTGCGGCATCACCCAGAGCGGACGGCTGCCCCAAACCTTATGCCGCCCCTGCGCAATCGGGTCTTCTTTGGAAGCGGCGAAGGACAGCAACGTGTCGTAAATGGCATCTACGTCCGGTGCTTTCCGCGAACGCGCCATCATCAACCCGCCGGAGCGATAGTGGAGCAAGCATGGATCATCCAAGCGCAACAACGCGCCGACGACGGCGTTGTTCTCGTGCCCAGCGCTGGAGATCGTATAGAAGCCTTCGTTGCGCCGCTTGAGTTCGCGCGCGGCCACATCCAGCAAACGGCTGGTGACTTGATCCTCAAAGATTTCCAGGGCTTGCTGAACGGTGAGCGTGCCGTTGTCGCTCAGCAAATCAGAAGCAGTTCGTTGAACTGAAGCTGGGCGGGCCGAAGCGAGGTATTGGGTGAGCGTATTTTGAACGATTTCAACGCGGGTGATGGGAGCAGACATAGCGATGGTTCGGTACGGTACCGGGAGCGGTAGCGACGGGGTAATGTTGCCGTTGACGGACAGATGCGATAGTCAACCCGGTCGCTACTGCTCCCGGTACCGCACCTCGGTCAGCGCCCTTCAGTCTATAAAGACGACGGTCTGCATGTTCGGAATCTCGAACTTGGCACGGCAGCTCGGATTCGGGCAGAAGAGCATGTCGTCCACGCGCACCATGTAATCGCGCGACTTGGCGAATTTGGCGCGGTCGAATTCATTCGCGCCGCGCGGCAAGTCGCGCTTCTTGGTGCGCCGCAACCAGCGCACCTGAAAGTCGTAACGCTGGCGGCATTTCGGGCAGTTGTAGTTGGCGGTTTTGAGTTCAGATTTTTCGGTGTAGAAATCGCGTTCATCCATAGTGCGCGTAGTCTAACCGCAACCGCGCAGGCGGGAAAGAGCCAAATGCAGAAAGCCGGAGCCAAGCCAAACAGCAACGTTGAACACGGCCAAGCTCCATCAAACCTTTTGAGGATGGAGTCGTTGTGCTAGGCTGACGCGCAAATTCCAGTTCCAACATTCCAACAACAAAGGCGGGACATCTGATGAGCGCAATTTCCGAGACGTCCGCAGGCGCAGTTGTCGCCGGGGCGGCTCCTATACAAGACACAGCAGGCATCGGCGGCCATCCGCGTGGGTTGACGACGCTCTTTTTCACTGAGATGTGGGAGCGCTTCAGCTATTACGGCATGCGTGCATTGCTAATTCTGTATATGACGACAGCGGTGGCGAGCGGCGGATTGGGGTTTGATACGAAAAAGGCCGCCGCGATTTATGGGGCCTACACCGGCTCGGTTTACCTGATGTCCATTCCGGGCGGCTGGTTCGCGGACAACGTGCTGGGCACACGGCAGGCCGTTTTCTTTGGCGGCGTCATCATTGCGCTCGGCCATTTCTCGATGGCCGTGCCGAGCACCTTTACCTTTTTTATGGGTCTGGTCTTGATCGTGTTAGGCACGGGCTTGCTCAAACCCAACGTCAGCGCGCTGGTCGGCGACTTGTACAGCCCCGAAGACCAACGGCGCGACGCGGGCTTTTCGATCTTTTACGTCGGCATCAACATCGGTGCCTTCACGGCACCGATCGTATGCAGCTATCTGGGCGAAAAAATCAATTGGCATTTGGGCTTTGCGGCGGCGGGGATCGGCATGACGCTGGGGCTGGTGCAATATGTCGCGGGCCGTGACCGCCTGTCGCATTCAGGCAATCCGCCCGTGCAATCGGCGACGCAGAGGCGCAGCAGGTTTCTGCAAGGCGTCTTGTTCATGGCGGCCATCAGCGGGGCCGTAGGGGTGCTGTTCTTCGGCCCCGCCGTCATTGTCGAAAACCAGATGTGGATCATGCTGTGTGCGCTGCTGCTGTTTTTCGGCTGGATGTTTTTGGCCTTCCTGCGGCCCGAAGAGAAGAAGCCTGTGGCGGTTATCGTCGTACTCTTTTTCTTTTCGATCATTTTTTGGGCTTGTTACGAGCAGGCGGGATCAAGCTTCAACCTGTTCGCCCGCGACTTCACCAATCGTTTCGCCTTTGGGCGCGAATTCCCGGCGGGCTGGTATCAAGCAGTGCCGGCGATTTCGGTCGTGCTGCTCGCGCCACTCTTCGCCAAGCTGTGGTTGAAGTTGGGCGAAAGCCAGCCGTCCAGCCCGGTCAAATTTTCGTTCGGATTGCTGTTTGTCGGCTTGGGCGCAGCGGTGCTGGCGACGGCTTCGCTCTTCACCGGTGGTGGCACTAAAGTCGGGCCGTGGTGGCTGGTCGGCGTGTATGTGCTGCAGACCATCGGCGAGATTTGTTTGTACCCGGTCGGCCTGAGCACGACGACCAAACTCGCGCCACAACGGCTGACCGGGTTGATGATGGGCATTTGGTTCCTCTCGATTTCGTTCGGCAATTTTGCAGCGGGCAAAGCGGCAGGCTTTTTTCAGACCAACTCACAAGAAGCTTTAGTCGGCCTGTTTAGTAAGCTGGCCGCCGCACCGATCATTGCGGCGGTTATCTTGCTGGCAATTTCACCGCTAATCCGCAAAGCGATGGGCAAGACCAGATAATGCCTGGAAGGGAGGAAGCCAAGCGCGTTGGGCTTCTTCCCATTCTCCTTTCTCTGCCAACAAGCTGAACTGTACGTTGCCTTGTCTTTGCGCCGTTTGATCTTACCAAGCAGCCAAACCCTGGCGAGGGCCTAACTGGACACTGCCTGAAGCCGTCTGCTACATTGCCTTCCTACAAGACTCATCTTCAAACATCAATGATTTTGTGGTGATTTTGCGAACTGAATACTGCTATGAAGCTCAAGCGTGACCTACTCTTTCTCATCGTCGTGCTCGCCGTCATCGGCCTGCTCTATTACCTTTCCACCAAAACCAAGATCAAAGCGCTGCCTGCGAATCCAGTGCATCTGGCAGCCAAAACGCGCACGGAATGCCTGAGCTGCCACACGGCGGAAAAGCTGGGCGCGCTGGAGATCCAGCATAAGCATCCCGGCAAATGGCGCGATGAACGGGTCGCGTGCACGCTCTGCCATAAACCGGCGGCGGTCAAAGCGCAACGCTTGGATACGATGCAGATGATTCAGCTTGCCCGTTCAGGCAAACAATAATTCGATTTCATTATGGCAACACCAAAAGCAAAGCGCAGTAACGCACCAACCACTTACGGCAATTACATCGCAGGCCGCTTCGTCAAACCCAAGAGCGGCGCATACCATGAGAATCGCAACCCCGCCGACACGCGCGAAGTCGTCGGGGTCTTCCCTGCTTCCAACGCTGAGGATGTGGACACGGCAGTGCAAGCCGCCAGCGCTGCCTATCCGAAATGGAAGGCGACGCCCGCGCCGAAACGCGCTGAGATTCTCTACAAGCTCGGCCAGATTTTGCTTGATTACAAAGAGTCGTTCGCCAACGACATGACCCGCGAGATGGGCAAGGTGCTTAAAGAGACGTGCGGTGATGTGCAGGAAGCGATTGACATGACTTTTTACACTGCTGGCGAAGGCCGCCGCCTGCACGGTTACACCACGCCTTCGGAATTGCCCGACAAGCTGGCAATGTGCGTGCGCCAACCAATCGGTGTGTGCGGCTTGATTACGCCCTGGAATTTTCCGATGGCGATCCCTTCGTGGAAGATGATGCCCGCGCTGATTTGCGGCAACACGCTGGTCATCAAGCCTGCCGAAGACACGCCGCTTTCAACTTACAACCTGGTCAAAGCGCTGGAAGAGGCAGGCCTGCCCGCCGGCGTCGTCAATATCGTCGCGGGTGCGGGTACATCCGCTGGTGCCGCACTGACTGAACATTCGGGTGTAAGGCTAGTTTCATTCACAGGTTCGACTACCACCGGGCGCACAGTCGCGACTAAAGCCGCCCAAAACGATAAGATTTGCTCGCTCGAAATGGGCGGCAAAAACGTGATTATGGTGCTGGAAGATGCCGATCTGGACTTGGCCGCCGAGGGCGCGGTCTGGGGCGCGTTCGGCACGTCGGGACAGCGTTGCACAGCGGCCTCGCGCATCGTCGCGCACAAAAAGGTTTACAAGAAATTCGTTGAGAAGCTGACCGAGCGCGCCAAGGCGCTGCGCATCGGCAACGGCCTGAACGGCAAAGTCGAGATGGGGCCGGTCATCAATCAGGCCGCCGTAGACAAGATTCTCACTTACATCAGCATCGGCCAAACCGAAGACGGCGCGACCTTGCATCTGGGCGGCAACCGCTTGGACAAAGGCGAATACCGGCACGGCTATTTTATCGAGCCAACGATTTTCACCGATGTCGCGCCGCAAATGCGCATCGCGCAAGAAGAAATCTTCGGCCCGGTGCTGAGCATCATTCCTTGCAACAGCCTCGACGAAGCCATCGAGATCGGCAACGGCGTGAAGTATGGGCTGTCGGCTTCGATCTACACGCAGGATGTGAATCGCGCGTTCAAGGCGATGGAGCAGATGAACACAGGCATCTTTTACGTCAACGCTTCGACCATCGGGGCTGAGGTGCACCTGCCTTTCGGCGGCACCAAAGGCACCGGCAACGGCCACCGCGAAGGCGCGATGATTTCGTCACTGGATATTTTCTCGGAATGGAAATCCATCTACGTGGATTACAGCGGTAAGCTGCAAAAGGCGCAGATAGACGAATTCAAAGTCGGTCAGTAAAGGAGGGACGTGATGGCAGCAGTCAGTACGGCAACGCAACCCAAAATCATTCAGCCGCCCGGCGATCAGGTCGTTTATGTGCCCGGCGTAAGTTGGGCTACTTATAAGCAACTTGATGCGGAACGTGGCGAACAGCGCGGCACACGATTCACTTTCAGCGAGGGGGTATTGCAAATCATGGCCGTTGGGCGCGAACACGAACAGTTGAATTTTTACCTGGCAAGACTCTTTGAATTGCTGGCGGAGATGGCGGAACTGGATTTTATGCCGGCGGGTTCTACGACCTTTGATCGCGCTGATTTGGAGAAAGGTTTCCAGCCGGATGCGTGTTTCTATCTCACCTCTGTTGACCAGATGCGGGGCCAGAAAGAAATCAGTTTGGAAACCGATCCGCCGTCGGATTTACTGCTGGAAATTGACATCACGAGTTCTTCGCTAAATCGTCTGCCGCTCTTTGCTGCCGCAGGTGTGCCTGAAGTTTGGCGCTATGAAAACGGCGCCATCAAAATTTATCAGCTTCACGGAGAAAGCTATGCTGAATCCTCTGCCAGCCGGTGGTTTCCGCTGGTAACCGCCGAGCAGTTGGCTGAATGGCTCGCTGTCAGCAGCACGATGCCGCACTTCAAATGGGTGCAAATGATTCGTGATGAATTACAAGCAGGCAAGTCATGACGAACAAAGCCAAGGTTGCTAGCGCAATTGTCGCCCTTGCCCTGCTTTTCGTGACAATGGTTGTCGGTGGTTACTGGTACTGGCTCACGCAAAACCGCGCTGGCCTGAAGCAAAGCCAGGCGCAAGGTTTGGCTTACGGCAAACAAACGGACGATCAGGGTTGCTGGGAGACGGCATTGCGGCGGCAAAAACAGGTGCAGGACTATAAAGGCATGCTGCAAAACAATTCGTTCCTGCTGGCCTGTCTGGCCGCCGCCGCCAACCCGCCGCAGTTTTGCGCGGACGTCCCGATGCCGGGCGAGATCATTCGCGGGACGCGCTGGACGCTGGAACGTTGCGCGCGTCCTGAAATGCAAGCCTTGAGCACATCCGATTGCAAAGGCTTGCTGGCGACGCTGCAAACCTATTGCAGCGAGTATTACAAACGTTGAGCAAACTCATTTGCCCGCGCCAGGCGTGGGCTTTTCCATCAATTAAGCCAAGCAATGAGCAATCAGGAGGAGTAAGCAATGATTATCGGACTACCAAAAGAGATCAAAGACAACGAATCCCGCGTCGGCCTGACCCCCGCCGGCGTCAAAACCCTGAGCGATGCCGGGCACACGGTGCTGGTCGAAAACAACGCAGGCGAAGGCAGCGGCATTAGCAATGAGGAATACACCGGCGCGAACGGCCAGATCGTCGCTTCCGCCGAAGAAGTCTGGGAACGCGCCGATATGGTCGTTAAGGTCAAAGAACCCGTCGGCCCCGAATACCACCGCATGCGCGAGAATCAAATCCTCTTCACCTACCTGCACCTCGCGCCCGAACCGGAATTGACGCAGGTGATGATCGAACGCAAAGTCACGGGTGTGGCTTACGAAACCGTCACCAACAACGAAGGCCATTTGCCGCTGCTCACGCCCATGTCCGAAGTCGCGGGCCGCATGGCCGTGCAAGTTGGCGCACACTATCTGCAAAAGCCCGAAGGCGGACGCGGCGTGCTGATGGGAGGCGTACCCGGCGTGTTGCCCGCCAAAACGGTCATCATCGGCGGCGGCGTGGTCGGCATCAATTCGATCAAGATGGCGGTCGGTTTGGGCGCGAACGTGACGGTGCTGGATCGCAATCTGGAACGGCTGCGCTATCTGGACGACATCTTCGGCGCAAAAATTAAGACGCTGATGTCGAACGATTACAACGTGCAGGAAGCCATCGCCCACGCCGACCTGGTCGTTGGCGCGGTCTTGATTCCTGGCGCATCCGCTCCGCACCTGGTCAAACGTTTTATGCTTTCGACCATGCACAAAGGCGCGGTGATTGTTGACGTAGCTGTTGACCAAGGCGGATGCATCGAGACGACGCATCCGACCACCCACAGCAATCCGACCTATTACGTGGACGACGTGCTGCACTATTGCGTGGCGAACATGCCGGGCGCGGTGCCGCGCACTTCGACGTTTGCGTTGACCAATGCGACACTGCCGTTTGCGTTGAAGCTGGCGAACAAAGGCTTCAAAGATGCGATTGCAGCGGACAAACATTTGAAGGCGGGCGTGAACACTTACGCGGGACACATCACCTATCAGGCGGTGGCGGAGTCACAAAATTTGGCGTATGTTGCGGTGGACGAATTATTGTAAGTAACGCAATTTCCTTCAATCACTCGAAAGAAAATCGGAGGTGGTTGCGACGAGTTGTTTGCCACGGCATGTATGGTAACTGGCCTTGAGTCGAATCGCTTGGCTCATTATTGAGCTTGTTAGAGGAAGAAGTGATGACGACAACTTACGAAGAAATTATCGGCGCGGCGTTGACTTTGCCGCCCGGTGCGCGCGCGATGCTGGCAAATCATTTGCTCGAAAGTCTCGATGCGCCGAATCAACATTCGATAGATGAACTCTGGGCTGCGGAAGCCGAAAAGCGTGTGCAAGAAATCATCACGAATCAAGTAAGGACCATTCCGGCTGACACCGTTTTTCGTGAACTAAGAACGCGCCACGAACAGTCCTGACCATCGAATTTCACCCTGACGCTAAGCGGGAATTTGCCGAAGCCGTCGAATATTATGACAACTGTGCGCCTGGGCTGGGTGATGACTTTATCGCGGCAATTGACGAAGCTCTTGCGCGCATTGATACGTTCCCGCTCGCTTGGCCTCAACTATCAACGAATACGAGGCGCTGCCGCACCTCCCGCTTTCCTTATGGCGTGATTTACCAACTTGTAAAACAAAAGATTTATGTCGTTGCCGTGATGCATTTGCACCGTGAGCCGGGTTATTGGCAAGACAGGATGGACTAATGGCAAAAGGCATCAAAATCATCGGCATCGAACCTGACTCCCTCGCCGCCGAACTCGAACTCGCCAGCGGTGACCGCGTCTGGACGGTCAACGGCCAGCGCGTGCGCGATGCGCTCGATTTCAAGTTTCTGACCGCGGGCGAAGAAGACCTGGCGCTCACCATCGTCAAACCCGATGGTGAAGAGGTCGAGTTCGAGATCGAAAAAGAAGAGAGCGAAGCCTGGGGCATCGAGTTCGAGCCGATGATGCCGCGCCAGTGTGGCAACGATTGCGTCTTCTGCTTCATTCAGCAAAACCCTGAAGGCTCGCGCGCTTCGCTCTGGGTGCGCGACGAAGACATTCGCTTTTCGTTCATGTACGGCAACTATTCGACGCTTTCGACACTGACCAAGAGCGAATTTCAGCGCGTCATCGAACAGCGCTTGTCGCCGCAATACGTTTCTGTGCACGCGACCGATCCCGATTTGCGTGCGTACCTGCTCGGCAATGAAAAGCGCGTGGACATCATCGGCCAACTCAAACAATTCATCGAACACGGCATCGAGATTCACGCGCAAGTCGTGCTCTGCCCCGGCCTCAACGACGGCCAGCATCTGGTCAAGACGGTTCGCGATTTGGCGGAACTGAATCCGGGCGTCGTTTCGACGGCCATCGTGCCGCTGGGCATCACCGACAAACATAAATACCGCGACCGGCTGACGCCCGTGACCGATGATTTTTGCGCTGAAATCATCGAGTTGGTTGCACCGCTTCAAAGTGAATTAAAGAAAAAGCTCGGCACCGTCTTCGCGTTTCTGGGCGATGAGTTTTATATTCGCGCGGGCAAAAAGATTCCGCCCAAAGCGCACTATCGCATCGTGCGCGGCGCGGCTGCCGAAGACGACGAGTATCCGCAGATCGAAGACGGCGTCGGCATGGTGCGCCAGTTTTTCGACGCGCACGCCAAACGCCTGAAACAACTCGACAGGTTGCGCACGGCGGGGCAGTTCACCGCCGCGCAGGCCAAAAAGATTTACGGCACATTGGCGACAGGATTGATCTTTTATCCGATGCTGAAAGAAGCGGTCGCCGAGATGAATGCGCGCTTCGGTACGCGCTTGCACGTCGCGCCGGTCAAGAGTGTATTCTTTGGCGAAGGCGTGACGGTCGCGGGGTTATTGTCAGGCATTGATTACCTGACGGCGCGGGCTGACTTTCGCGGCGACTTTCTGATGCTGCCGCCACATTGTTACCGCGAACATGACCAAAAGTTTTTGGATGGAATGACCGTCCAGGAACTGGCGGCGGAATTGGTGCTGCCGGTTAAACGCAATTGGAATGAAGTGCTCGGCTTGCACGAACAACAGCAAACGCATCGCACGGTGCTGTCCCACGATTACGGCGCTGTCACTTCGATTTCGGTTTAGGCCATTTCGGTTTAATCAAGATGCAACTTGAGAACGGCTCCCAATCCAAACTGATCGAGATGTACGAGGCGCGCGAGGCCATCCTCAACCGCCTCAACTCCGACGCGCTGCGCCCGGATGTCAGCGTTGTGCCGGGCAGTGTGCCCAGCAGCGTCCTTGATATTGATAAGTTCCTGCAAGCCGCCGTGACCGAATTAGGTCAGCGCATGGCGGTTGACCGTTGCAATGTCATCACGCCTTCGCCAGCGGGCGGGTTCCGCGTCAGCCACGAATTTTTAGGCGACGAAAGCCTGACGCCAGGGCTGGGCCTGAACATTCCCGCCGCGTTGATCCCGCTCGAAACCATTCAGAAACATCTGCCGAATGCGCGGCACTATTCGATTGACGACATACGCTCGGCGAACATTCCGCTCTGGGTCAAAACCACCTGCCAGTTGATCGGCACGCGCTCGGCCTTGATTGCGCCTTTCGTGCTGGGCGACGAATTGCTCGGCATCATCGGTTTGCAGTATTGCCATCAGCCGCATCAGTGGAGCCAAACCGAGATCAAGCTGGTCGAATGGCTCGCCAGCCAGGTCAGCATCGGGCTGCAATACACGCGGCTTTACAACGAGAAGGAAAAGGAAGTCGAGATCACCAAGGCGCTGTTGGAAGTTTCGAACGAGATCAACACGCGGACGGATTTCAACGAAATCACCGACTTCGTGATTGACCGTGCGCTGGTGCAACTCAAGGCCGATTACGGCTGCATCGCCATTCTCGACAATCAGGGCGAGCATTTGCACTTTGACGAATTGCGGGCGCGGCGTGGTTTCGACCTGCGCAAAAACGTCGAAGCCCGCTTTCGCGAAGCGCGCACCTTGCGCTTGCCCGATCATCCCGCCATCAACGCCCTGGTTGAACAGGGGCAAACCTTGCCGCTGGCCGATGCGCGCCAAACACCGCTGGCGCGCTATCTGTTCGCCAATGTCATTCGCGGCAAATCGGCGTTGATCGCGCCGCTGGCGAACAAGGAAAAGGTGCTGGGCATTATCGCACTGGTCTGGTTTCACGAAGCCGCGCAGTTCAACGATTACGATGTGCAATTGCTCAACGGCATTTCCAGTCAACTGGCGATTGCACTCGAAAAAGACCGCCTCGCCGCCGAAGTCATCCGCCTCAAACGTGAACTCAACGATCAGCGCGCGGGCGAACGCATCATCGGCGCTTCGGCCAAGATTCGCCACGCCATCGGCATGGCCTTGTCGGTCGCCGACAGCAATACGACCGTGCTGATACAGGGCGAATCGGGCACCGGCAAAGAACTCATCGCCAGCCTGGTGCAGTTCAATTCGCGGCGCGCGGCGCGTCCGTTCATCAAAATCAATTGCGGTGCGATTCCTTCGACCTTGCTTGAAACCGAACTCTTCGGACACGAGCGCGGGGCGTTTACCGACGCGCGCTCACGACGCATCGGGCGCTTTGAGGAAGCCAACGGCGGCACGCTCTTTCTGGATGAAATTGGCGAAATGAGTTTGCCCGCGCAGGTCAGCTTATTGCGCGTGTTGCAGGACGGCGAATTCACCCGCGTCGGCGGCAACGAAGTCATCAAAACCGATGTGCGCGTGATTACCGCCACCAACAAAGACCTGGAAAAAGAGATCGAAGAGGGCCGCTTCCGGCGCGATTTGTTTTATCGGCTGAACGTCTATCCGATTACGTTGCCGCCGCTGCGCGAACGCGCCGAGGACATCGAACAACTGATCGCCTACTTTATCGAGCGTTACCAGCAAAAGAGCGGCAAGCGCGTGGCGGGCATTTCAGACCGGGCGTTGCGCTTGCTGAAGCATTATGCCTGGCCGGGCAATGTGCGCGAGTTGGAAAATTGCGTCGAACGGGCAGTCATCGTCGCCGCCGGACGGCAAATCACCGAACACGATTTGCCCGAAGCCATGCGCCCCAACAGCGTGCCCGAGCAGAGCACGCGGCTGGAAATCTCGCTGCCGATTACGATGGAAGAGATTGAACGGCTGGTCATCAATCAGGCGCTGCTGTTTACCAACAACGACAAAGCCAAAGCCGCGCGGCTGCTCAAAATTGGCCGCAAGACGCTGTACCGCAAGCTGGAACAGTACAAGAAACAATAGATCGTTGCCTGTGTGGGTGAGGTGAAAGGAGCACTGGGACGGTACCGCGCGCGTCAGCAAGCGGAGCCTCCGTAGTTGAGCCAGTGCGTCTGACTTGAGGCATCGCTTGCTGACGCGCGCGGTACCGTCCCGCTACGCGGCTTTTTCGTACAGCGAAGTGAAAGCCGGCTTTCACCTCGTCACTGGCTACAGCAGCGATTCAGCGACAGTGACGGTGGCGGTGTAACGCAGAGCCAAATCATCAACGGCCCGCAACAAAGACAACGCCCGTTCAAAGTCGTGCCTGGCGAGATTGGCGACCGTGCGACCCAAGTCAAAGCCCTCAACACTATTTGTATTCACCATCGAACCGCCACCGATCTTCAATTTTGTGACCAGTTGGTTGTCGTCAGGGTCTAAGCCGGACTGATCGCGCGGCAATTGATTGGCCGTTTTGACAGCCGCGTCAGCCACTTCGTAGCCACGCACAAAATCAGTCAGGATATAGGCGTTGGCGATGCCGAGCAGAGCTTTGACTTTGTCCGGTGAATTGGCAGCGGCGTCAGCCTGACGGTATGCCTCTTCAAGCAGGCTGCCAGCGCGCGCCGTATCGCCTTCCTTGCGCAAGACCGTGGCAAGTTGGAAGAGCAAATAAGCACGCGCATCAGGGGCCTCGACATCCAAAGCATAGCGACGGGCATCGTCCCAGCGCTTTTCGGTCTGGGCGCGCTCGGCGGCCCGCTGGCTAATCCACGATTTCAAATCCCGGCGCAAGGTCAAATCAACCGTCTTGCCAGCAATCTCCAACGCGCGTTCTGCTTCCCCGGCTTGGCTCGCCGCCAAGGCGGCCTGCGCATAATAGTTGTCGCGTTTGTTAATGTCCGTCGCCTGTTCCGCACGTTCCAGGTTGTTTTTGATTTCGGCTTGCGGATCGCTGGGCGGGCGTTTCTCACTTGGCGTGGCATCACGTTGGGCATTCGTTTCCAAACTCTGGCGCGTCTTTTCGGTGGTGGCCGTGGTTAGCCGCAAGCTCAGCGCCCGCCATTCCTCCAACAAGGCTGGCTGAAACTCTGCGACCTTCGGCTCTAACAACTTGGCCGCATAGAACGCCGCGTTGTAGCGCCCGGCGCTATCGGGCAATTGCAACGTCGCAGGCTCAGCCACCCGCGACAAAATCGCGTAGGCTGCACTCAGCAGTTGCCGTACAACCAACGGGTCAACCGCAAAGTTTTTCGCCGCGCCAAAGCCATACCCATAGCTGGTTTGTCCATCCGCAATCCGCACCATCCCCGTGCCAAAAGGATAGGCGGTTAACATCAACAATTGACTCGGTAATGGAGCCGGATCGGCACGCAGGCGATTTAAGGCCTTGAGGTAAAGTTGATCAGCCAGCTTGCGGTCGCGCGCCGCCAGCCGTGGGAAATACATCGCGGCATTTTGAGTAATCGCCAACGCCAGGGCACGTGTGGCAATTTCCACCGAGAGTGCGGTTTCAGCTTCGAGCAATGAATCCGCGACACGCCATAATCCCGTGGCAGCGGCTTGGTTGTCCCCCAGTAACCGATTCAAATCCTGGTCGGACGTTTGATCAGGCTGCGTTTCGCGTAGCCGTTTCTTTTCCTCGATATATTTTTCGGTGTAACTGCGCCCCAATTCTTTATCGCGTTTGTTGACGAGGCGAATCACGTCCAGCAAGACATCTGTCCGATTGAGATAGGCGCCCTCTATGATTTTCCGCCGATTGTCGTCGTTTGTGTCGCGATAGTAGTTCAACCCGGTGTCGAAGGCTTTGGCAAACAGTTCCTTGGCGGTTGGTTGATCCTGCGGCCAGAGTAAGTCAGCCGCTCTGGCTTGGATGGTTGCGGCGCTGCGCTTATCCGCCAGCGCGCCTGCTTCCTGCGCCGCTTCACGCACCAGGGAAAGTACGCGCTGCTGTTGCGGGGTTAACTCCGGTTCAGGCTCTTTGGCAGCATTTTCTTTGGGCTGCGGCTTGGCTGGCGCAGCAACAGGTTTGGAGGCGCCGGGCGGTTTTGTTTTGGGGGCCGCGCCGGGGCTTTGTGGTTGGGCAAGGGCTGAACCCAGCAATACTGACGACAGAGCCAACAGAAACGCAAAATTTGCCTGCTTCATAGAACCGCCTCTCGTATTTTTCACTAACTGAGACCGATATAATGCGAGGCTGCTGGTGAACCTTGCATCCGAAGGAAATATACAGACATCGAACGCGCCGTTTGCAGTGGCATTGTAGGTGCGTATCCAACGCGGAGCAACTCCGGCGCAAAACCGGTGCAAGATCAATCTGATATGGCGTTCAACCTGTGGTCACACAAGCGGTTGTCTTGCTTTTGCTGATTTTGGAGCTTAAGATTCGCGCACGAGAGGTGAGGTAGAAATGAAAATTTGTCCGACTTGCCAACAACAATATCCAAACGGTTTTCAATATTGCCCCAATGATACTGATGTACTGGTGACTGCCGAAGAATATCTGCGGCGCACCAAACCAATTGCACAAACACCTCCCCAGATGGAAGCCCCCGCGCGAGCCACAAGTGAAGCCCCGCAGGTAAGCCGTCAACCGGTGAGTGAAACAGCTAGAACAGCAGTAACGGAGTCTGTACCGCCTACGGCGCCGTTCACCACTCCGCTGTCTACGCCGCGCGCTGAGACGACCGTTGCGCGGCAGCGCTCGGTTGCCGCACCGACGACGCCCCTGAATGCGCCAATCAGTCAGCCGCCGGCCAGCGGGCTTAACCAAAGTCAGCGTGCCGCCGCGCCCACCAACCAAGCGCCGGCGAATGGGAATCAGGCGAAAATTGGCTCGGCAGCAGCTAGCGCGGGAATTGTCGCCGGTACAGCTTTTGGCACAAATGCGGGGCTGAGCTTTTCGATGCCTGAACCAGGCAGTCTGATTCAACGGCTCAGCGCGGCTATTCAAAACATTTCGGATAGTTTTGCGAAAGGTGGCGGCAAAGCGGGCGACACGGGCGATTTCAAGTTCCTGCTCAAAGACGAAACCCTGGTGTCGCGTATCGGTCGCGAGTTGAATACCGCCGCGACTGATTTCAAGCGCGATCCCAAGACCTTTGTCGTCGCCACGATCAAAGGCGAAGGCACGAGCAAGCAGCGCCAGCGTTGGTTGTTAAATGGCATGGCTGGCGCCGTGATCACCTATTCATTCATCTTCTTCCTTATTCCCGCCATCCTGTTTTTGCTGGGCGTCAAAAAGATCGAAGCCGTCGAAGCGAAGAGGGATGAGCCGTTGGAAATGCTGGCCGAACTCACAGCGATGCCGAAGGACACGAACAAGCCGAAATCGGCGGATAAGGCCCTCGGTAGCAAACCGATTCCGAAGAAATCCGCCGGCGGTGGCGGCGGCGGACGCGAACAACCCACGCCGCCCAGCAAAGGCCGCCCACCGCTGATGGCCTTGACGCCGCAAATCATTTTGCCGAACCCCGAACCGCCGAAGATCAAGAATCCTTCGCTGGTTGTGGCTTCGACAATTTATGGCGATCCGAAGTCCATGCCGACTATGAAAGGCCCGATTGGCGATCCGCTGGGCGTGCCCGCACCGCCCTCAAGCGGCCCTGGCAAAGGCGGTGGCATCGGTAGCAGTGATGGCACAGGCGTGGGCAGAGGCCAGGGTGGCGGTCTGGGCGCGGGCCGTGGCGGTAACACCGGCGGCGGCGACATGGATATTGGCGGCGGGCGCGGCATCGAAGAGATGGGCAAGAACGGCGTCGGACGTCCGACCATCCTTTCCCGCGAGAAAGCCAAATACACCGAAGAGGCGCGGCAGAACAAAGTTCAGGGAACGGTGGTGCTGAGCGTCATCTTCACGGCGGATGGCCGCATCACCAATATCCGCACGATCCGCGGCCTGCCCGATGGCTTGACGGAAAAGGCGATTGAGGCGGCACAAAAGATTCGCTTCCAACCCGCCACCAAGAACGGCCAGGCGGTCAGCGTGCGCGGCAATCTGGAATTCACCTTCAACTTGTATTGAAGCACCGCGAACAACAGGCAAAGCAAGAAGGCGGAGTCAAAAGCTCCGCCTTCTTGCTTTGCCTATAAATAACCTACTCAGCCCTGGTGCGGTGCGCCTACAACACAGTTCAGCCTCACTTCGACATTACCCACTCCTCGTTAAAATGCGCGTGCTTGATCGCTTTGCGGCGCTGCTTCTCTTCCGCATCCAACTCGACTTCCTTGCGATTGAGGTGGTAGCTGTAACTGGCGTGCAATGAACTGTCACGCGCCTGAATGATCGAAGGGTAGTGAAACCGTCCGGCTTCCGGCCCAGGCGGGTCATATTCAAGTTGCCGCTTCCATTTCCAAGTCTTGCCTTCATCATCCGAAAGGGCGACCGTTAAGCTGTTTCGTTCGCGTTCGGTGTCGTTATAAATCAGCGCCCAATGGCCATTGCGCAAACCAATCACCTCTGCGCCCGAACCGGGATTCGGCAGTTCGCTGTCAGTGACCGGACTCCAGGTTTCACCGTGATCCCGCGAGGTGCTCTGTTGCAGCCGCTTTGGCGCGGGGCCGTTGTCCCGCATCAACGTGTAAAGTGAGCCATCCTGTTTGCGCACGATGCTGGGCTGAATGTTGCCGCCGCCGATCAACGGCGTACTGGTATGCCAGGTTTGCCCCCAATCATCGCTAATGGCCATCAGTGAAAACGAAAAGCCATCGCTGTAAAGTGGCACGATCAGCCGCTGTTTGCCTGTGGGCAGCGTCAACACAAACGGATGGGCGCGCGTCATCCAGCCCAAACGCCTGGAGAGTTTGTCAGAGGCCAGTTTGCGAATCCGCGCCATATACGCCTGCAACGTTTCGCGCGGTGCCTCAGGGGAGATTGGTTGCTGTTTTTCCCACTCAGCCAACACACGGTTGACGGTTGCTTCAAACTCGGGGCCGGGTGTGACGTGTAAGACCTCTTGCCAATCCCACTGCGGCGGGCCGTCGGCTGAATAGCGCGAGGCGATCTTGTATTTCATCAAGGCCGATTCCCACTGATTGGCCAGGATCGTTGGCCACAGCAGCCACAAGCGCCCGCGCGGGTCTATGAACATCGTGCAGTTCGTATCGGGATAACCAGGCGTATCGGCTAGCGTGAAGCGCGGCGACCATTGCCGGGCGCCTTTGCGTAACCGCGCACCTTCGACGATCACATCATCGGCCGTGCGCTCGCCCGAACCGTGAAACCAGCACACCAACAAATCGCCGTTCGAGCATTCGATGATACTTGAGGCGTGGTTGTGCCAGTGTTCCAGCGGAAAGATCAGTTCGGCGGTGTGAAAGGGGGCGGCGGTACGCGCGGCAGCGGTTGAATTAATGATTCGCAGACAACCGGCGATGAGGGCGAGGCTGCCCAAGCCAAGTAATAGTTTGTTCTTCATTTTGACCTTCTGCTTTTTGAATGTGATGATGTCGCTTGCCCGGCAGTGAATTTCTGGTAACGGCACCCGCCGTGGCTGCGTCATGAAACGTTGAACCTGCTCAACCCGTTACGAAACCAAGCAATTAAATTCAGATCCATGCATCAGGTAAAACTCTATCTTTCGGCGACAACTTTTTTACTACTCACCGCACTCTTCTTTTCCGGCTGCAATAAAAACGAACCGCAAGCTGCCGCTTCAAAGGGTGGTGCGGGGGGTGGTGCAGGCGGAGGCGCAGGCAAAGGCGAAACCTCCAAACAGCCACCCAAAGCAGTCAAGGTAGCCCAAGCCAGCGAACGTTCCATCAATCGCACCGTCGAAGCGCCTGGCGCATTAGCGGCGGATGAACAGGCAACCATTAGTTTTAAGGTGGCGGGCCGCTTGGACAAGTTGCGCGTTGACCTTGGCACGCCCGTCCGGAAAGGTCAAATTATCGCGCAGCTTGAAACGCAAGACTTTCAATCGCGCGTCAATCAGGCCCAAGCGGCCTTGCAACAGGCGCGCGTGCGGCTGGGGCTGCCGCCCGACGGCGACAAGGACGAAATCAATATCGAAAACACAGCGCTCGTGCGCCAAACCCGCGCGCTGCTGGAAGAAGCCAAAAGTAACCTGGACCGCACCAGCCAACTGGTCAAAGAGGGTGTTCAACCGCGTGCCGAATTAGATCGAGTGGAGTCCGGTTATAAAGTCGCCGACAGCCGTTACCAGGACGCCATCGAAGAAGTGCGCAATCGCCAAGCCGTCCTCTTGCAGCGCCGCGCCGAATTACAATCGGCCCGCCAGCAACTGGCCGAAACGACGCTATACGCCCCTTTTGATGGCTCGATCCGCGAGCGCAAAGCGAACATGGGCGAGTATCTGGGGGCTGGCGCCTCTGTCGTCACAGTAGTGCGGCTGCATCCGTTGCGGCTGCGGATTGAAGTGCCCGAACGCGATGCCCAAGGCATTCGGGCCGGACAACCGGTGCGTGTCACAGTGGAAGGCGAATCAGACGTGGCCAGTGGCCGCATCGCCCGCATCAGTCCGGCCATTCAGGAACAAAGCCGCACCCTCATCATTGAAGCCGAAGTTGAAAATCAGCGCGGCAAATTGCGCCCCGGCTCTTTTGCCAAAGCCATTATCCAAACTTCCTCCAGCAACCAGGTCGTCACGGTGCCGCCCGCCGCCGTCGTGACATTTGCCGGGATTCAAAAAGTGTATACGATCAAGGATGGCAAGGCCGTTGAAATCAACGTCGTCGTAGGCCGCCGCGATAATGACTGGGTCGAAATCATCGAAGGTCTAAAGGCCAATGCCACCGTGGTGCTTGCGCCGGGTAATTTAGCTCCCGGCCAGCCTGTCACAATTACGCCCTAGCATCTGGGAAGGCGGATGACCAAGCCGCACAACTTCGTCATTCGCCCACCCTACGCCTAACCTGCGGCAATCCAACCGCACAGACAATCCGCCCTTTTCAAGACCTGCTAGACTTCGCTATAGCTTTCAAGAAAAAGAAATTCTCCCACGAAGCTACACGAAGAAAACACGAAGCAGGATTGCTTTGTATTTCTTTCTTCGTGGATTCTTCGTGTGGCTTCGTGGGGAAAATCATTATCTTGAAATCTATGGCAGCGCCCGGTATGCTGCGCCTGCTTTCGCAGACCTGTCTAAAACCAAGAGAACACCATGAAGGATTTCGCAGCGGACAACCTGGCCGCTCCGTGGCAAGGTTTGCAGGCCCGGTTGTTGCGCCTGGAACATTTGCCAATTGAACCCGCACGCATTGCCCAAGCCGCCGTCACGCTCATCCTGCGCGCCGAACAGTCCGAAGCACAGGCCCTGATTATCAAACGCGCCGAGCATCCGCACGATCCGTGGTCGGGTCATCTGGCGTTGCCGGGCGGGCGCGCCGACGATATTGACGAAGATTTGCTGGCCACGGCGGCGCGCGAAACGCTCGAAGAGATTGGCTTGAACCTGCACGCTGGCGGTCAGTTTCTGGGCCGCCTGCCCAAGCTATCACCGAAAAATCCACGCCTGCCGCAGCTTGAAATCACGCCGTTTGTCGCCCTTGCGCCCGCCGCCTTCAAGCTACAATTCAGCGCCGAAGTCGCGGACGCCTTCTGGATTTCACTGCCGCAACTCAAACAGGAAGGGATGTCCAGCCGCCACACCTGGACGGTGGATGGAGTTGAGCGTGCCTGGCCGGCTTATCCTTCTTCACGCGGCCCGATTTGGGGTATCACGGGCCGCATCCTGAACGACTTCCTAAACCTCTTTGAGTAACGCGCACGATGAATCAGCAACCGCAATCCGCCGCGCCACACCTGATCCGTTCGTTCGGCACCTTGCAAGCCACGGCTTTGAATATGTCGAACATGATCGGCATCGGCCCTTTCCTGACCATCCCGCTTTTGATGACGGCACTGGGCGGGCCGCAGGCATTGCTGGGCTGGCTGATCGCGCTGGTGATCGTCATCCCCGATGGCATGATTTGGAGCGAGTTGGGCGCCATGATGCCGGGGTCGGGCGGCAGTTATGTTTACTTGCGCGAAGGTTTCGGGCGCGAACGCTTCGGGCGGCTAATGGCGTTTCTGTTCATCTGGCAGTTCATTATCAGCGGGCCGATGGAGATCGCTTCCGGATACATCGGCTTCGCGCAATACCTCGGCTACATCTGGCCCAGAGTCCCGCTGCAACTTGTCGTCGTCGTCATCGGCGCGCTCAACATCGCGCTGCTCTATCGCCAGATCACCCACATCGGCAAAATCACCGTCAGTTTGTGGATCGGCACTTTACTCACCACCGGCATCGTGATTCTGACCGGCGTGCTGCATTTCGATCCGAAACTCGCCTTCGACTTTCCACCGGATGCGTTCAAATTCTCGACCGGCTTCCTGTTTGGCCTGGGCGCGGCTTCGCGCATCGGTGTCTATGACTATCTGGGCTATTACGACATCTGCTACATCGGCGAAGAGGTCAAGGAGCCGGGCCGGACGATCCCGCGCTCGATCATCATCAGCGTGATCGCCGTGGCGCTGATTTACATCGCGATCAACTTTTCGATCATCGGCGTCGTGTCGTGGCGTGAGTTCGTGCCCGCCGAGCAAAAGCCCATCGCGCAATTCATCGTCTCGGCGATGATGGAAAAGATTTACGGCAGCAAGATAGCCGTGGCACTGACGCTGATGATTCTCTGGACGGCGTTTGGTTCCTGCTTCGCCTTGCTGCTCGGCTATTCGCGCATTCCCTTTGCGGCAGCGCGCGATGGCTATTTTTTCAAGGTCTTCAGCCGTCTGCATCCCAAGCATAACTTCCCCCACATCTCCCTCTTGGTCATTGGAGTGCTGGCGATTCTCTTCAGCTTCTTTGCGCTGGGCGTGGTGATTGATGCGCTGATTGCAATGCGCATCCTGGTGCAATTTGTCGGGCAACTGTGCGCCGTCATCCTCTTGCGCCGGCAAGCGCCGACGCTCCCGCGCCCTTACAAACTTTGGCTCTATCCCTTGCCCAATCTGGTCGCGCTGCTGGGCTGGCTGTTTATTTTTTCGACTTCGGACGCGCAAATCATCAAGTTCAGCTTTCTAGCGTTGCTCGCGGGAGTCGTTTGTTTTCTGCTCTGGTCGCGCCACGTCCAGCGCTGGCCGTTTCAAGTTTTAACAGAAAACGAACACGCTTGATCGTTTCAAACCGCGATTTGCACTCGCCAGCCGCCACGTCACAGGCTAGAATGACGCGCGTTTATTAACCATACACCTAAACATGAACCAGTCAATCGGGGGAGACGAACTCAAGAACCTATGATGTACAGCCAGCAAGAATATGACATGGTGCGTCGGCAAACGATGCAAATCGAGGCCGAAAAGCGCGCTTTATTGCGGTGGGCTTTGATGGTTGTTTCGGGCGCGTTTGCGCTCTCTTTGTTGCTGCTGGGCTGGATGTATCAGCAATACAGCACCGCCGACGGCAAAGTCGAAGCCGCCGAAACGCGCGCGACCAAAGCTGAATCCGACCTCAAAAAAGTCAGTCAGGAATTGGCGGAGAAGAAAGCGATTCTGGATAAACAGGCCGTGACCGCCGCCCAACAAAATACCACCATCAACAGTCTGATCCCCAAAGCTGTTTCCGGCCTGGCCGGGGACGGCGAATTGGCGGCGCTGGCGCATGCCATATATGACAGCCGTCCCAACCACGTGATTGAACTGCCCCGCATTCCGCCCGACAAGATTTTGCGGCGCTATCGGTTTCGCGTCGGCAATGAAGTCCGCTCTTACGTCCTGATTGCCGGGCTGGTGGATGGGAAATGGCTGCTGTATTCAAACCTGGTTGGCAAAGGTGCGCCGCAAGCCGCTGGCGCGCAATGAACTGATTGAGAGGTCAATCATCAAACACGCGTGAGCAGAAATGCCGCCACAAGCTCAAGCCTGTGGCGGCATTTCTTTTTCGCGCTGCATTGAAATTAGATCTGTTTTCACCTCGGTGGGACGGTACCGCGCGCGTCAGCAAGCGGAGCCTGGGCGGCTCAGCCAACGGCGTAAGCTTGACGCGCCGCTTGCTCACGTGCGCGGTACCGTCCCGGCACAACGCGCGCTCCCGTAAACGCAATTGCAAACCGATCTAGGCGGACGTGACCTTGGCCAACGCTTCATCAATTGTCTTAATCGCAAAGTCGCATTGATCCTGATCAATCACCAGCGGCGGTGACAGACGAATGGTGCTTTGCCCGCAACCCAAGGTAATCAACCCGCGTTGGAAACATTCCAACTCGACTTGGTGCAATGCTTCGACGTGCGGTTCTTTGGTCACGCGGTCTTTGACCAGTTCGATGCCGATCATCAACCCTTTACCACGCACGTCGCCGATGATCGCGTGTTTGTCCATCAATGCTTGCAAGCCTTCGAGCAAATACGCGCCTTGCCGGGCGGCGTTTTCGATCAAGCCATCTTCCAGCAATTCCAACGTCGCCAGCGAAGCCGCAATCGCCACCGGATTACCGCCGAACGTCGAGGCATGCGCGCCCGGTGCCCATTGCATCAGATCGGCGCGCGCAATCGTGGCGCTGAGCGGTAAGCCCGAAGCGATGCCCTTGGCCGAAGTCAGAATGTCAGGCACGAAATCAAAATGCTCAGACGCATACATTTTGCCCGTGCGCCCGAAGCCGGATTGCACTTCATCCGCGATCACCAAGATGTCGTGGCGGTCGGCGATTTCACGCAGCGTTTGCAGGAAAGACGCTGGCGGCACCACATATCCGCCCTCACCTTGAATCGGTTCCAGCACAATCGCCGCGCATTCCTCGGCAGGCACCGTCGTTTTGAAGAGCACGTCTTCAATAACGCGGGCGCAATGCGGCCCTTTGGATTCCAGCGCGCCGCAGGTTTGCTGGGTCAGGTTGTAGGGACAACGATAACAATTCGCATACGGGATATGCGTCACATCCAGCGCCTGCGGGCCAAACCCCGCGCGTTGGCGGGATTTGCTGGCCGTGAGCGAGAGCGCACCCATTGTGCGCCCGTGAAAAGCGCCGAAGAAACCGATGAATTTCTGGCGGCGCGTCGTGTACATCGCCAGCTTCACCGCGCCTTCGACAGCCTCAGCACCGGAGTTGCCAAAATGGACGCGCTTGGGCTGTGGGCCAGGCGCGGCGTTGCTTAACTTTTCGGCCAGCTTCGGCAGGCTCGGAAAGTAATAATCCGCCGTGCAGATGTGCAGGAAGTCATCCACCTGTTTTTTGATCGCCTCTACGACATGCGGATGCGAATGGCCGGTCGAACAGACGGCGACCCCGGCGTTGAAATCCAGGAAGAGATTGCCGTCCACATCTTCGATCATTGCGCCCTTGCCGCGTTTGATGACGAGCGGGTATGGGCGCGTATAGGACGGCGAGATAAATTGATTGTCGTATGCGACAACCTGTCGGGCGAGGGGGCCAGGCAGCGGCGTTTGAATGACAGGCAATTTTGCGCTTTCGAGTTCGAGTTTGGTTGCGAGCATGATTGATACCTCCTACGGCAAATGGGCCAACAGCTCGTGTAGAGCCGCTGACCTGTAAATCTGATCCAATTCCGAAGATGGGATGCCGGTGGCGAGCAGATCGGTGTTAGTCCGCGAAGAGATTTTTACGGGAGAGGAGGGGAACGTGTTTGGAAAGATAGTTAGTCAACTTCATTCTTTGGCGTGTCTGACAATTTCTGCCCGCACCACGGGATGTTGTGCGTACCTGTAACCAACCTGACTTTTCATTTCTTCACAGCCATAGGTCGTCTTATGCCAACGATCACTTGCGCCGCCAACGCAACCCGTCTTTCGTATCTTCCAGAAGGATGCCTAACTCGGTCAATTGATTCCGAAGCTCATCGGCGCGCGCGAAATTCTTGCTCTTGCGCGCCGCCTGCCGCTCGTCAATCAACGCCTGAATCTCGGAATCAAGCAGCTCGTGTTTCACTTCGCCAAAGATATTGAGGACGGAGTCGAGACGCTCAACCAAGGCCAATAAAGCCGCTTGATCGCTCGCCTTGACACTGCCTTGCGCCAGCGCCGTATTGGTTTCGCGCACGAAGTCATGCAGCGCGGCCAACGCTTCCGGCACATTCAAATCATCATCCAGCGCAGCTTCAAAGCGCCGTTGCGTGCGTTCGACCAAAGCTGCTAGCGCAGCAGTTGCGCCCAACTCCGACTTCGCTTCGGTCAGCCGTCGTTTGAAATCATGCAGCCGCTCAATCGTGCTTTCAGCGCCGCGCAATCCTTCCAGCGTAAAATTGAATTGCTTTTGATGTTGCGCCGTCAACAGCAAATACCGAATCGCGCGCGGCGTAAAGCCCTGTTTGATCAGATCGCGCACGGTGTAGTAGTTCCCTTTCGACTTCGACATCTTTTCGCCTTCGGCCAACAGGAACTCTGAATGCACCCAATACCGCACGAAAGGCTTGCCCGTCGCGCCTTCGGATTGCGCAATCTCGTTTTCGTGATGCGGAAACACCAAATCAATGCCACCCGCGTGAATGTCAAAGGTCTCGCCCAGCGCTTTCATGGACATCGCCGAACATTCGATGTGCCAGCCCGGACGGCCTTTGCCCAGGGCTGTTTCCCAAAATGGCTCGCCTTCTTTGGCGGCTTTCCAGAGCACAAAATCCCGCGCGTTCTCTTTCGCTTCGTATTCATCAGCATCAACCCGCTCGCTGGCGCCGGTCAGGTTGCCCTCGAAATTCATCTTGGAAAGCTTGCCATAACCGGGAAAGGTATTGATGCGGAAATACGTCGAGCCGTCGGAATCGTAGGTGTGCCCATTGGCAGCCAGGCGTTGGATGATGTCTATCATTTCCGGAATGTGATCGGTAGCACGCAAAATTTCTTCAGGACGTTCAGCTCCCAAAGCGTCGAAATCTTCAAAGAAGCGCGCCGTGTAATCGTCAGTGTATTCGCGCAGCGACTGCTTTTTCTCGATGGCCTTTTTGATAATCTTGTCATCCACATCGGTGATGTTCATGACGTGTTGCACGGCGAAGCCTTTGTATTTCAAATACCGCCGCAATAGGTCAGCGAAGAGGAACGTGCGAAAGTTACCGATGTGCGCATAATCGTGCACTGTCGGCCCGCACACATACATGCGCGCCGTGGGTGGCGTGAGTGGCTGAAATTCTTCGACTTGCCCGGTCAGTGTGTTATGCAACTTGAGCATTCAGAAACCTTTTTGATGAGTAAAATCAGTCCGTTTATTCAAAGCGCAGGCAGTTTATTGAAGCTTTCTTGAGCTTGTCAAACTCCATAATTTCTTTCTACACAAGCGCCAAAAACAAGAATGCCTTGCTCGCGGTGAGCACGAGCAAGGCATTGGCGCATCACAAATCACCTAGCAGAAGTTACTGCACTCTCATCACCCGTTCCGCTTGTTTACCTTTGGGACCATTGACAAGTTCGTACTCGACCACGGTACCCTCGTCGAGCGTTTTGAAGCCGTCCATATCAATTGCCGAATAGTGGACGAAAACGTCGCCGCCGCCGTCATCGGGTGGTTCGATAAAACCGTAGCCTTTGGCGTTATTGAACCATTTAACTTTGCCTTGTTTCTTTTCTGCCATGGTGAGTAATTACCTCCTGGTTGCGATGGAACGAGCTACGCACAGCCCGTCAAGTTACTAACATCCCGCTTGCTCAGTGCTCTCGCTTTACTGCCGTAGCTGCTTAGCTAGCCGCTGGTGAAGTTGACGCCTGTAGTACGCGGGGGCAAACGACTCCTGTTCACGCTCCGGTGGGCGAAGACAAAAGCCGTGCTCGAAGCTGAAGAGTTAAGCTTCAGCTTCCAGCACGGCCTTCAATTGACACCAGGATAAATAACCACAAAACGCACTACTTCTACGCTCTTCATTACAGCTTTAACGGTAAAGCATCTGATTTTCGTTTGAGTTGCGCCTGACACGGCGCGGCGGTCGAACGGGCGGCATACTACTGACGCATCAAGAACCTGTCAAGAGGCGCAATGAATTTCAGCTAAGAAAATCAAGGGTTTTAAGCAATTTCTCTTGATTGATTCAAGCGCGGCGGCCACTTGCACTCGCTCTGTATCGATTGCTTCGATAAATAGGCCTCGCGTGTAATGACATAATAGCGCGTTGCCAATTCGTTTGCCTCTGTCACTGCGATCCACAAGGCATGCAAATAAGCTAACTTGGATGGAGCAAATGGCAGCAATTCTAAGCGGGCGGTTACAAGACGAGGCATCTAACCCTGCTTTCAATCCATCGGGGCCTAAAAAAAAACGCGGTGGGTATCGCAAGGATACCCACCGCACCAAGGGCTTTGCTGGGATGAAAACGTAGTATATGAAAAGGGTCAGATTATCTGTAAAGCTTGTTTTGAAATTGATGAAGAGCGATTTGATAATGGCAATTTCAATGCCGCGACAAAATTGTTATGGCACACAATGATTTCAAAGGGGATTTCTGGCTTCCGCGCGACTCTCCGCTTCATCATTCATTCAGTCAGATGGATTTTCATCCATTTTTTCGTATGCACTCGCGCTGTAAGTTGACGTTGCAAACGCAACAAGCCGGCGTGGCAAGGCTACGAATAACAAACACAACCTTGCCCCTCGGCCAATCAGTCGAAATGCCTCGTTGGATTATTTTTTGAGCTTTGGCCAATTACCATTGGCCTTTTCAATCCAACCTGGAATGTCTTGCTCCCACATCTTCTGCACATTTTTGTCATAGTTGAGATAGAGCTTCCCTGCCACGATCTTCCAGGCTTCAGGATCAATGTTTGCCGTATAGCCGTGGCCGACCGCCCAGGCGCAATACCCGCCATATTGTGGAGCGTACTGCTCCGGGTTCTTGACGAATTCGTCGCGATTGGCGGTGTCGGCGAAATACCATTTAGCCCCCATCCAATCGTGGCGAAACTCGTCTTTACCTTTGACCGCACGGCCTTCTTTGAAATACGCCACCGTGTCGTAGCCTTTCAGCGCGGTGCCAAAAACGTTCTTGTTGACCGGGTCAACGACCGCTAGCCCAATGCCCAGCGGCAATACCGCAAACGCGGCCACTGCCAAAGCGAAGCGTTTTAACCAATCATTGCTTTTCAACATGCGAATTCCTTCTCCTCTTAGTAAAAGAGCGCGGCTGCGACACCGCGCTCGTCTATGCATCGTTTGTGCTTTCACCCGCGACTCACACGCCGTAAATCATCCGCGCCAGCGTCTTTATTCCCCGCTCCGCTGAATCAATTTCATCACAGCCCAGCAAGCCAATCTTCCTAGTTCATAAGCCGCCAGAAAATGAAACCACCGAAGCAACGAAGCGCACGAAGCGCGGAGCAGGAAGGAGAAGACAGCAAGGATCACGCTTTTTGGCTTCCTTACTTATATGTTTTGTTCGCCATAAAAGTGTTGTTCGCCATAAATCCTTTGCGGGTTGTCCGCCACATTTTCGCCGCGTCAGCGGCGGCTGACTTTAGCCGTGGGCGCAACCCACGGAGAACGCCGTTGAGATTTCCGCGTCGCGTCAGCGACGCCTGAATTCAAGCGTCGCTGACGCGACGCGGAAACTATCGCTATCCTTCCCGGCGTTGAAAACGCCGGGCTAAAGTCAGCCGCCGCTCACGCGGCGCAGAGGTAGCAATGAACTCTTAACGAATTTACGGCGGGCAGTATTTTGCCCCCTTCGTTGCTTCGTGCTGAACTTTCTTTGTTTTGCAAGCGATCAGATCGTTATGCGCAGCATTCAGATGACCCCAGACCAAGCACAAGCGGCATTGAACACTGTTTAAGTCGCTCCCCATAATGTCCAGGCCAGTCCATCTCTCGCTCAGCTCGCTCCGTACCGTGTATTGGCTGCGGCGCGCACGGTTCAAGATGTTCCATACCGTGCGCAACACGCCTTCAACTCTCCTCCAGACGCTTCGTACCGGCAAAAATCCGCTTGTTTTCTGCCACCGGTCGAGTAAAATCCGCTCCGTTATCAGCATACAAGCCCCAAGTTCTCTGTGACAGCAGTTTATCCAGCGCGTAAGTGACGCAAACTCAGTCCCGACTTCAACCGCCGCGTTGCCTGCGCCTGTGAGATTCGTTTTCGGCCACCCATCAATCAACCATATTCAGCAAAGGAGCAATAACATGGGTAGCATTACCACCAAACGTTATGAGATGTTGAAACGCACGCGCGATTTCGGCATTGCACAAACCACCGCCTTCCCCGAGGGCAGCTTCGGCAAGGAACTCCTTGCCACCGTCGCCCAAGTCATCGCGGAATTGGACAATCACAGCACCAGTCAATCCTCCGGCAAAGGCGCAGCCCAAAGCATTACCGCCACCAAAGCGGCCCTCCGCGAGGATTTGCGCGAACTGATTCTGGCGATCAACCGCACGGCACGCGTGCTGGCCTTTGAAACGCCGGGTTTGGAGAACCAATTCCGGCTGCCGCGCGGCACCAACGACCAGGCCCTGCTCAACGCCGCGCGCGCCTTTGCCGCCGACGCCGCGCCGCTCAAGGCCGCCTTCCTGAAACACGAAATGCCAGCGGATTTCATCGAGCGGCTCACCCAACTCATCGCCGATTTTGAAAAGGTCTCGACCGAAAAAGCCAGCGCCGTCGGCGCGCACGTCCCGGCCAAAATCGCCATGGATGAAACCGTCGCCCGTGGCCTGCAAGCCGTCCGCCAACTGGACGTCGTCATCCGCAACAAGTTCAACGGCGACCCGGCCATGCTGGCGAATTGGACGCGCGCCAGCCATGTCGCCTATCGCACCCGCAACAACACGCCAGAGCCGCCGCCGGACGATCCCCACAAACCACCGACGCCTAATTCATAAGCGGGCATCGAACCAGCCAGACGCAAGGGCGGATTTCGCCATCCGCGACGTAGTCCGCTCGCCACATAACCCGATAGTTGTTGCGCGATCAACCCTGAGCATCGCCGCGATTTCCAATCTGGCAGGCTTCAGCGACCAGAGCTATTTTGACAAACGCTTTGCCGCGTGAATATCGGGCGATGCTTAAAACATAGCCCTAAGAGCTATACAGTTAAGAAGTGGGGCAAGCCGGATTGGACAACCCAATATGCGAATCTTCAAGAACAAATGGTGGTAGTGGATCAATGGGGAGAGAGCCAAGCCGCAGATCAACGCCGACCAACGCCGATTAATTCAATTGACGAACAGGTTTGATCTGCGTTTTCAGCGTTCATCTGCGGCAAGACCTCTCCTCTTTGAGCCATCACCCAAATGGTTTGCCAAATTTGCCCGCAATGAATGGATAAGCGATGCAAAACTGCGCAAGGTCGTGAAAGAAGCCGAGCAAGGAAATATTGACGCCGACTATGGCGGCGGTGTCATCAAACAGAGGATTGCCCGGCCCCACCAGGGAAAATCCGGCGGCTATCGGTCAATCATCTATTATCGCCAGGCAGACAAGGCTTTTTTCGTCTATGGCTGGTCGAAAAGCGCGCGGGAGAACATTGACGAAGACGAGGAAAAAGAGTTCAAAAGACAGGCGAAAATCACATTCGCCTTGAACGACGAACAGATTTTGAAACTGCTTGAAAACGGAACCTGGCAGGAGGTGAATTACCATGAAGAAAGCTAAGACATACAAAAGTGAGGCCTTCGCGGCGATCCATGAAACGGCTGTCGGCATGTACGATGCTGGCGTCATAGATAAGCAGACGATGCGGAGTTTCGACCATACTTGCTTGACACCCATCCATGAGTTCACCGCCGAACAAATCCGCGCGTTGCGCGAACGCGAAGAAGTGAGCCAGTCGGTTTTTGCGCGCTATCTGAACGTGACGAAGGATTACGTCAGCAAGTGGGAGCGCGGCGAAAAGAAGCTCGCCGGCCCTTCCTTGAAGTTACTGTCACTGATCGAAAAACACGGCCTGGCAGCCATTGCGTAAAAGGCTCGCCAATAAATTCGGGAACGAACCATGCCACGACACCGCCCATTCCCCGACAACCACCGACGCCCAATTCATAACCCGGCGTCGAACCAAGCAGACGGGATGGCGGAGTGAGTTGAAAAAGAGACTGGCTCGCTCCGCCGATTTTGCCGCGCATTCATTGTTAAATTGCACAGGCCCAGGTAAAGTCACGCTGTTTTTTGGACGATTTGGTTAATGTGAGTTTGCTTTGTGGGAGCGAATGACAAGGATTAAGAAACGACGTAAGAAGAGAGCCGTGGTGAGGGCATCAACGCCATAAACGGCCTTATCAGCCGCGAAATTTACTGTGTATAGTTGACGTAGTTTGATTGGCATTGGCATTCTTATTCGCATTAAGATTAGCGTTCACTCGCGCCCGCTATTGTACTTTGCCAAGGGCGTAGTCTTCGGTTTCCCAGCAGCAACGGGCGCATTTCGTAATCGTCACAGCACAATAGGAGTCCAGAATCTTTACTGCCGGTCACGCTGGAAAAGGTTTTACTGGTCAATAGAGTAATTCTGACCAATAGGCGATGTCCGCATGTTCACAAATTTATTCGACAACATTGCTATCAAGGTTCAATGACACACAAGGTTCGGGAAACAAAAGTTTCTGATAACGCCAGCTTCTTGGTTTCTGGTACCAGAAACTGTTTCTGATAGCTCAAACAAGTTTGTGTTATCAGAAACCTCGCGTAGCAACCTAATTACATGTTAGGCGCTGAGGAACGCGATAGAACCGAAAGGCCGAGTAGTTACGCGTGAAGGTGATATATCAAGACATGCAGCTCATCTATGTTCGTGTAGCGGAAAGGATGGTGAAATAATAATGCAATCAATGAACGTTAAAAATGCCGTTTGTGGAGTGATGTTGGCCTTACTAGCTAGCGTAATAGCGTTGCCAATGGTCAAGAGGCAGACTGACGGCAGAGACATTATTCCGGGAAGTCAAAAGCCTTCACCTGCGCCTACACCAAACCCAAAATCTGCTGCTGATACAATCGAGTTTGTACGGATTCCAGCGGGCGAGTTCATGATGGGTTCAGATAATAGGGATGTAAACGGTCAAATTCCCGCTTTATATGAGCTGTTGCATGAGAGCCCAGTGCATCTAGTACGGATCAGCCGCAGCTTTGAGCTGGGGAAGTATGAGGTGACACAGTCCCAGTGGGAAGCAGTGATGGGGAACAATCCGAGCCATTTCAAAGGCGCGAACTTGCCGGTAGAGAACGTGTCATGGGAGGATGTGGAGCAGTTTATTCAGAAAATGAATAAGCGGAATGATGGATACACCTATCGGCTGCCAACGGAATCGGAATGGGAGTATGCCGCACGCGCCGGATCGAAAGGAAAGTACAGCTTCGGTGATGATGAAACTCGGCTCAGCGAGTACGCTTGGTATGGTGAAACCCTAGTCGGCAAGACTCATCCCGTCGGGCAGAAGAAACCGAATGACTGGGGCTTGTACGATATGTACGGGAATGTGTGGGAGTGGGTGCAAGATTGGATGGACTGGTATTCAGCCTATCCGACGGGGCCAGTGACTGATCCGTCGGGACCGCCAGGGCCGATTTATTACAAGATGCAACGTGGTGGCAGTTGGGGTGCCCCGGCTCAGTATTGTCGATCAGCGTCACGCCACGCCGTCCGGCCCGAAAACCGTGGCAATGTTATTGGTTTTCGCCTCGCGAGGACGACAAAGTAGGGCTTTGCGCTTCTCTCTCCCGAACTTGGCAACTAAGTCGTTTGGGCGATCAGCATAGATGTCTTATGGCGGAAACTGCGCCTAACACCCGATGCACCGGAGGCCGGCCAACGGGGGCTTCGACAATCACCAACATCTCAGGCCGTCCCCGGTGATCGTGGCCGTTCGGCATAAACTTTGATTACTCAAGAGGTGAACATTCATGATTACCAACTACAAAGGAGAGACTTACATTGAGAAATTTCAAGCAGAGTAACCTATCGCTTCTCCCCCTGCTCGTCAGCGCACTTTGCATGTTGTATGGCGTGCAATCCTTCGCGCAGAAGACTCCGACACTGAAGTCTAAAGAGTTGGCAGTACTAACCGGTACTTTTACGGGAGAATGGGCCATGTATGGCGTTGATGAACGTGGACAGGTGATCAGGCGGATGGCCTGGACTGATACGATCAAGGCTGAGAATCTGATGGTGCAGGAAGAGCGTGCCTATGTTTCAACCACAGATGAGATGATTTTTGAAGGGGGCAAAGTACCGCCAATGAAAGTTCAGGGAACAGAAGGGTATTTCCTGAACAAAGACGGAAGCCTGGGAGACTATTTCATCGAATCCATGGGGCAAACCTACCGTGTACGCAAAATCGAGGAGAAGGTCTGGACCTATACCATGAACGCTTCCCCACAGGAACTTGCGCGGCTGGGATTTATTGAGGTGATTTCCGCACGCCACGTTATTGTCAAGATTGTTACGCAGGAAGACGGCAAGGAGACGCATAGAATTTCAAGGCTGACAACAGTTAATTGGAAAGATAAAGAAGGGAAAACGAGGTGGTTACAGTATATTAGTCTGCAAGGCTTTCATCAGCGACAGTAAGCGCCTATCAAAGACCTGCCGAACAACCCGTGCACCGGAGCGTGGCCAACGGCGGTTGTGGTTACTTCCAACGTCACAGGCCACGCCCGGTGAACGGGTTGTTAGGTGAACCGGTCAGAATCCCTCTATTGACCAGTTCGCCGCGCAATGCGCGCGTGAAATCAACGGCTTAGTGGTGGTTGTCGTCGCCAGATTTTTCCGTCTTTTGACCAATTGGGCTTTTTCGTCGTTGGCTGTCCGGTCGCCGTTCAGATGAAGCGTGAACAGCGACGAAAGTCAAAAAGCTGACGCCGCCTTGATCCGGAGTTCGGTCGTATAAAAGAGTCATCTATAACAACAGACATGCAAATCTTAGGGGCTCTGCCTTGCCGCCCAATCCTCAAATGAAATTAAACTTCCGCCATCAAAAACCTCTATCTTGTAAACCGGATGGATTTCCCACACGGCTCTGCGCAAAGGGTTCCCGCTGCCGGGCGTGGCATTGCACGGCGTAGGCTTATGACTGCCATCGAAGAAAAGTTGGCCGGTGAGGCGCACGCGCAAGCCTTTGACGGGCAGCGGTTTTGTCACGTGCGGCTTGGTGCAAGTATTGGAATCGAAACGCTCCCAGACCGCCGGGCGGAAGTGCGGGATGATTTCCGCCGTGACGCTCGAACATTCGCGTGACGTGGCGGTTTGACCGAGCGCAACGTGAATATCGTTCCACTCCAACAACGAGTTTTTGCAGTTGACGCCCTCCCCGCCAAAGCCGAACGGGAAGGTATCATCGTGCTTGGCGTCCAAAACAAATGCCTCCAACGTGACCAGATCGCCTTCGCTCAACGTGATGGCGCTCCCGTTCGCATCCTGCGTTGCAATTCCGTGCAACTTCGCCCGATCACTCGGTTGCGGCGGCCCGGTTGATCCATAACTGATTTGGTGGCTGAGCACCAACCGGTCAACGGCTCGTTGCAACTTGTCAAAGGAAGCGAAGCTCAGTTGTACGGGCGTGCCGGTCGCGCACAAATTATTCTTGATCCTGTTTTGTGCCTTGTCGGACGCTCTGGTGGCGCAGCCTTCAATGGGACATTGCGCATCAACTTCGTGACTCACTTCATTTTGGAACGGTAGCGTACAACCCGCCTCGAATCTTTCATTGATCGTGCAGTGGGAAGGATTCGTGGGCGGATTATCACCGCAATGAGACTGGGCGGCTTGTACTCGCTTGCTTACTTTTCGAACTATTTTCTTTTTGGTTGGGTTCGGCTTGGGTTGTATTTTTTTAGCGGCGTAGGTGGTCGGTTGCGGCGCAGCGCCGACAGCGTTCAGCCGTGCGTCGGCGAACAACAGAGTCAACCAAAGCGAACAGCAAAGGTGACATCCGAGTTTCATTAGGCCTCCTTTTTTTGGCGTCGGTCGGTGGAGTTGCTTTGAACTCACAAGCAAAGGAATCGAAGGTTGCGGAATCAGGACAACCGCGCGGTTACTCTAGGTCTCACAATCGCCGCTGTCAATTTTTCTCGGAAAGTGTTGGGCGATGCGCCAGCGCCCAACACTGGGGGCCAAAGACGGCGGTCAACGTAGGGGCAGACCTGTGTGTCTGCCCCGGTCGCGTCAGACGAAAGCGAAGATGGCAAGTGCCACCGGGGCAGACACACAGGTCTGCCCCTACGCCATTTTCTTGCCTTAATCACATTGAGCGCTCATTCCCCGCTCTGTTGAATCAACTTCGCCACCAATGCCGTCCAGCCCGTCTGGTGGCTTGCACCAATGCCCGCGCCGTTATCGCCGTGGAAGTATTCGTAAAACAGCACGTAATCGCGCCAGTGCAGATCGTGCTGGAACTTCTCAGTCCCGCCAAACACAGGGCGTTGTCCGGCTTCATCGCGTAAAAAGATGCGTGTCATGCGCCGCGACAACTCGCCCGCGACATCCCACAGATTCAACTGCGTGCCCGAACGCGCGGGGAACTCCACCTGATAGTCATCGCCCAGAAAGTAGTGGAATTTCTGCAACGACTCGACCAGCAGGTAATTGACTGGGAACCAAATCGGCCCGCGCCAATTCGAGTTGCCGCCGAACAACCCCGTCGAAGATTCTGCCGGTTCGTAATCCACGCGATGCTCGTGGCCGTTGACTTGAATCACATACGGATTGTCTTTGTGATGCCGTGAGACGGCGCGAATGCCGTGTGGCGAAAGGAACTCTTCCTCATCCAACATGAAATGCAACACGCGCCGCAAGCGGTCACGATTGACCAGCGACAAAAACCACCGTGTCTGCCCATCTGCCGTTTGCTGAATCTCTACGTGCTGACCGAACTCCGGGCGGTTTTCGATGAACCATTGCATGCGTTTCTTGAAGCCCGGCAACTTATCAATCAGTTCCGAGTTCAGCGTCTCCACCGCAAACAGCGGCACCAGCCCGACCATTGAACGAATGCGCATCGGCCAATGCCCGCCGTCCGGCATGTGCAACACGTCGTAATAAAAGCCGTGTTCCTCGTCCCACAACTGCACGTCATCGCAACCCGCGTGATTCATCGCGTGACAGATGTAGACGAAATGCTCGAAGAACTTGCTCGCCACGTCTTCATAGGCCGGATTCTCACCCGCCAATTCCAACGCAATGGTCAGCATATTCAGGCAATACATGCCCATCCAACTTGTCGCATCCGATTGATGCAGATGCCCGCCTGTCGGCAATGCCGCGCTGCGGTCAAACACGCCGATGTTATCCAGACCCAGAAAGCCGCCCTGAAAGATGTTCTTGCCTTCGGCGTCTTTGCGATTGACCCACCAGTTGAAATTGAGCAGCAGTTTATGAAAGACGCGCTCCAAAAACTTGCGGTCAGCCACGCCCGTGCGCTTCTGATCAATCTTGTAAACGCGCCAGGCCGCCCAAGCATGCACCGGCGGATTCACATCGCCAAACGCCCATTCATACGCCGGTATCTGCCCGTTCGGGTGCATATACCATTCGCGCAGCATTAGGATGAGTTGCTCTTTGGCAAAGTCCGCATCGGCCAGCGCAATCGGCAAGGTATGAAACGCCAAGTCCCACGCGGCATACCAGGGATACTCCCATTTGTCGGGCATGGAGATCACGTCGGCGTTGTACAGATGCGACCAATCGCTGTTGCGCCCATTCCAACGTTCAGTTGGCGGCGCGGGTTGCGCCGGGTCGCCATTCAACCAACGGCTCAGATCGTAATGATAAAATTGCTTGCTCCACATCAGCCCCGCGAATGCCTGCCGCTGCACATTGCGGGCATCCGCAGACAAATCGGCAGGCGCAAGCTGTGCGTAAAACTCGTCTGCTTCTTGCAACCGGGCGGCAAAGGTTCGCTCGAACACATTGCCAAACGGTGTTTGTATGTTCAGGTCATCACTGAGTCGCAAGCGAACCGTCCGCGTTTCGCCGGGTTGCAACGTCAATGAATATCGCGCCGCCGCTTTTGTGCCGCTGCGTTCAGGATTCACGGCTTCGTGGTTGCCATGCACGATGAAATCGCTGATGCCGTCTTTGACAAAGGGCACAGCATTCAGCGCATTGAAAAGCCTCGCTTTGTTTGTCTCGTTCTCAGTGAACAACAACTCCGTCGCACCTTCGCAATACAAGCGGCGCCGCCCCAAATAGTCGTGCTCCGCTTCAATGACGCCCTCACCCACTTCTTTCAGCAAAGGCCGTGGTTCAGGGCCGCCCCACGGCCAAGTGTTGCGAAACCACAACGTGGGCAATAGCTCCAGGGTCGCCGCTTCCGGCCCGCGATTCACCACCGTAAGTTTGATCAAAATATCTTCCGGCGCAGCCTTGGCGTATTCGACAAACACATCGAAATACTTGTCATCGGCAAACACGCCCGTATCCAGCAACTCGAATTCCAACGCCTCGCGCCCGCGCCGCTGATTCTCTTCCACCAATTGTTGATAGGGAAACTCGGCCTGCGGGTACTTGTACAAAAACTTCATGTACGAATGCGTCGGCGTGGCGTCCAGATACCAGTAATACTCTTTGACATCTTCGCCGTGATTGCCCTGCGAACCGGTCAAGCCGAACAACCGTTCTTTCAAAAACGGATCGCGGCCATTCCACAGTGCCAGCGCGAAACAGAGATGCTGCTGGCGGTCGCTGATGCCGCCGAGGCCGTCTTCGCCCCAGCGATACGCCTTTGAGCGCGCGTGCTCGTGCGGGAAGTAATCCCAGGCCGAACCGTGCGGCGAATAGTCCTCGCGCACAGTGCCCCAGGCGCGTTCGCTCAGATAAGGGCCCCAACGTTTCCAGTGCTTGGTGCGTTCGCGTGATTCGGCGAGACGTTGTTCCTCTGCCGTAACCAATGGTTTCAATTGCTGTGCTCGCTCTTCTGCTTGATGCTTCAAATGACACTCCTTCGTTGCTTGCGTCGAATGCTTTTCGCACTCATACATCCCAACAAGCCGGGCGGATATTCCCAATAGAAACGTAAACTCTCTTGCTGACGGCTTTGCAAAAGCCCTGTGTTAATAGCGGTTCTTGCTTCACGCTATGTGCAAAATCGAATTGAACCCGCCATATTCATCCGGCTCTTTCATTCCATTGCCCGGATCGTCCTGCCAGCGCACACCGTCAATCACGAATTTGTAGCGATAGCGGCCCGCCACCAGCAACGGCAATTCCGTGCGCCAGATGCCGTCGCCATCCCGCGCGCAACGCTGCCGCGCCCAGTTCCAATCGTTGAAATCACCCGCCAGCGCCACACTGCGCGCCTCGTCGTCGTGATGCGTGAAGACCAGCTTGCCTGCTTCGACGCGCGGCGCACCCAATTGCCCAAAGCTATCGCTGTGTTCCTCGCGCAAGGCCTGCTCGACCGCGCGCCGCGCATTCAATACGCCGTAGCCTTGCCGCAACAACGGCTGTTCAACCAAACGATCCGCCGTCGAAACCAGGATGTGCCGCACCGCCGCCGGAGTTAGCGCGGGATTGGCTTCCAACATCTGCGCCACCACTGACGCCGCAATCGGCGCGGCGAACGAAGTCCCGTCTACGTGCTGGTAATGCGTCGAGATGAATTTGTTGGCTTGCAGCGCCGTTTCGATGGCGGCGCGAAGCGTCAACGGCTCGTCATCACCAAGCTCAGACGGCAAGCCAGCCACTTCGCCCATCTCACGCGCCAACGACCGCAAAGCGTAATCAGGCGCATTGACCAACCGATCCAACGCTACGGCCTGCCGATAGCTGGGCGTATTCGGCAACACGGGCGCGGCCACCCACATGGCGGGCGCGATGATTTCAGGTTTGACGATGCCGTCCGCCGTCACGCCGTAATTCGAGCAGTACGGCTCAAGGCGCTCAGGCTCAAGCTGGTTGTGATCGTTGTAACCGCCGACCGCGATGACCGAGGGCGAATTGGCCGGTGGCGCAGTCAGATAGTTTTCGCTGCAACCCGAATTCCCCGCCGCCGCGATCACGACGATGCCCGCCGCTACGGCCTCTTCCGCCGCCTGGTCAACAATGCTGTCGCGGTGCGGCACATCTTCATCGCCACCGAGCGAGATGCTGAGGATGCGTATGTCGTAGCGCTCGCGATTGGCAATCACCCAGCGAATGCCCCGCGCGACATTTTCATCTTTGATGCGGCCGTCCTCGCCCACCTTGACCAGCACGACGCGCGCGTCCGAAGCCAGTCCGCGATAGACGCCGTTCGACAAAAAACCGTTCCCCGCCGCCGTCACCGACGTTTGAGTGCCGTGCCACGCCGTCGCTTCCGGCTCGCCTTCGCTATTCAACACCTGATCCAGCGTCACTATGTCGAAGTAAGCCGCGATGCGATTGACCGGTTGCGTCAGGTCAGGATGCGGATAAAACCCGGCGTCGAGGAAGGCGATGGTCACGCCCTTGCCGGTGAATTCGGGCACGGCATTCAGCCGCACCGGCGTCGGGATGACGCCAAAGCGATTGGGTTGATGGTTGTGTTCGTGTGGTTGAAAGGCAATTGCGGTTGCGGCAGTGGTCATCGGGGTTCACGCTCTTGGTTCAAAGTTTGCACGGCAATCGTGCCGCGCGTTGCGTGTGAGTAATCCCGAAATGGCTGAACGATATTCCCGCTGAAGTGAAGCGCTGCTTTTTGCCGCCCCGTCCCTGAAAGGGGCAATTTCAATAGCCGTGGGCAATCCCCTTGTCATTGCCCAGGTCTTTGCGCGAAACGTGCGAGCCGGATTCAGCCCGCGGACGCGGGCGGCGGCGTAAAGCCCAGGGTGGAGCGCTGCAGCGCGGAACCCTGGGAACATTGGCGAGTGCGCCCAGCCCGCGCAGGCGGGCGACAGACCGTGAGCAGCGCGCAGGTCTGCCGCCCACTCCGTGGGCTCTGTGGCTTCACGTGACGCCAGCCTGGGGTTCCGGCTGCGCCTGCACCCCAGGCTTTATGCTGCCGCCCGCATTCGCGGGCTGAATTCGTGCAAAGACCTGGGCAATGACAAGGCAATGCCCACGGGAGGACGGAATAACAAACTGCAACTCTGATTGGGTTGGATTGGGATGATGAATGCGACCCCTTCAGGGTCGGGCGTAATTTCGGTGCGGCTTCCGGTGGCGCTGCCACCGGCTATTGAATGTCGCCCTTTCAGGGCTGGCGCAGGTCTTCAGCGATTCGATAATTCTTGCTTCACAATTTCCCACGGTCGTGTGGCAGGGTCTTCGGCAAAGCGGGCCAAGCGGCGTTCAAGCTCTTTCCGTTGCGCTTCAGAAATGGGCAACTGGGCGGCGTCTTGGGCGACGCTATCCCACAAATCTTCGGCAAGCTGGATGCGTTCGGCGACGCTCAGTTGCAACAGTTCCGGGGGCAAATGGTTTGTCATAAACGGTTCTCCTTGTGCGGGTTCTTATTCTTCAAAAAGTATGCGTGGCAACCCCGATTGCCGGATGATGGATTGTAAAGTGCCAAGGCGCACTTCCTTGTAATCGGGAACCGGCACCGTAACTGTCGTACCAGCCGCCTTCAATTGCATGATGATGTGACTGCCGCGCTGGCGCACTTGGGTGAAGCCGTGTTGAGCGAGAATGCTGCAAACATCGCGGCCAGAGAGAACGCGCAGCTTACCCAACGGCCACCTCCACACGCGTGACAAAGACCTCTGAGCGCAAGCGGCTTTGCACTTCTGACGGGTCGGCGGCTTCAAAGAATAACTCGAGGGCTTCGGCCAAATTGCGCCTGGCCTCTTCGACAGTATCGCCTTGGCTGGCTATGTCGAGTTCAGGGCAAAGGGAAACGTAGCCTTCGCCTTCGCCTTCAATAATGGCGGTATATTGTCGTAACTGTTTCATAATCTCTCCTAAAAATCATGTAGCCAAATTACATCCGGAACTTATCTATCTCGATATTGAAACCCTCAGTCCGGGGAGGAATAACTCAATCGGATTGTCATCATGTTTCTCATTACCTTTGATGGTATTGTAAACGTGCTCTTTGAGTTCTTTTCTAGCACTCTCAAATCTGTCCAAAATCGTATAGGGATCAGAGGTGTCTATGATTATTGTTCGACCTTGAGACACATCGAAAGGAATCTTATCTCCTTTTCGAATAATTTGAATTGCAGAGAGCTTGAATGCCTGTCTAACACCCAGTTCATAAAAAGCGTTCGGGTTGTTAAAGGATAAATCGGCTATACAAAGGCGTGAGTATGCGATGTATTCAATGACTTGCTTGGTGATAAGTCCGGGTTTGGCTATTTTGTCGGCACGAATCGGACGAAGACCAAATTCAAACAATACTGGCTCTAATAAGTGCTTTAGAATAGCGTCTGAGTGTTTCCGCTCGATAGACTCTTCCAAACCAATTGGCGTGATCACAAAACATATTTTTTCCCAGTCTTCTTCATGATCCGATAAAGCCTGAGTAGTTTCGTTAGCACTACCATTTACCTTTCCATCGCCGCTCAGATCATCATCTGTTAAATTGCTCTTCGCACCAACAGGAAATGCCATGTCTGAAAAATTTAGCAGTTCTTTTCCGTCTGATCGCGTAACAAGCGCGCCTGCAAAACGGGCATTTTCCCTTATGATTTCGATAGCCTCTGTCGTTCTTTCGCGAGGTATTCCATACCTAGTCTCCAATACATTTAGAAATAATTCGCCAGTAGGTATGGTCGAGCCATTGTAATCAGTGAAAAACCGGCTGAGAACGGAAGGGGTAAATAAAGCTTTTTTTATGCCTTCTTCTTTCTCCCCTTCATATGTCGGAGCTAAAATTTTTCTTCCAGTCTCACTAAGTAAGTAATTTTTATCGTCCTGTTTCACAACAAGACCATATGCAACAGCAGCCCATAATGGGTATTTGTTTTGAGGGTTCGTTTCTGCAACGTCCAGTCCAGCCGCAATTTCAGGCCAAGTTGCTTTGGTCCCGTAGTTATCTCTTATTACTTGTGCCACTTTCAACGAATCAGCCAGTGTTCTTCGAGGCAAAGCATCTGATGTAACTTTAGTCTGCACATCAACTGGCTTCTTTGTGGTCGTAGAAGCTTTCACAGATTTTGCTTTTTTTTCAGCTTGTTTTACTTGTTTCATTATTTCTCCAGCCTTTCTATGTTACCCGCTCATCCGTTCCTTCGCCTCCAACTCCTCCGTCACCCGCAACGGCTGCAACGTCGTCCGCACGCTCGCGAACTCGGCCTCCAACTGCGCTAACAACACGGGCGCGTCGGCCAATTCACCACGCCGTCCCAAACGTTCCAAGTCCGCCGCCAACTCACTCATCACGCGGGCCCCGACGCTGGCGCTGCCGCCGTTCAGGCTGTGGGCGGCGCGGATCAGGGCTTTGGCATCGTCGGCGGCGAGGGCGGTGCGGACGGCTTCGATGCGGGCGGGGATGTCGTGCAGGAAGAGCGCTAGGAGTTCGTTGACGAATTGGTCGCCGCTCTCTTCGCGCATCTCGTGGACGCGGGCGATCAGGTCGTAGTCCACACGCTCATCGGGGCGGGTGTCAGTGCCGGTGGCGTCGGTGGGCCTGGCGTCAAAATTGGGCGTCAGGACTTTGAGGGTAGCAGCGGAGACGGCAGGAGCGGGTTCGCTGGCAGCTTCCAGGGGTTTCAAAGCCTGGCGGCCTGTCTCGCGGAAAGAATCAAGTGCGAGTTCGCGGTAGAGTTCGCTGGCGGGCATGGGTGTGGTGTCGGCTTTGGCGTGTCCATTGGTGGGGACGCCTTTGGCTGGCACAGCAGCCAGATAGCCGCGGCCTGACGTAGCAGGCGGCAGCGCGAGCGGGCTGTCGGCTTTGGCTTTGCCGTTCGGCGTCAGTTGCGCGCAGCGGGCGAGCACGGCTTGCAACTCTTCGACGCGGATTGGTTTGCTGATGTATTCGTCCATGCCGGCGTTGATGGCGGCGGCGCGGTCTTCGCTGATGACGTTGGCGGTGACGCCGACGATGCGCGGGCGATGTTCTTGCGGCCAACGGCTGAGGATGCGGCGCGTGGCTTCGAGGCCGTCCATTTCGGGCATCTGCAAATCCATCAGCACCACGTCGTAAGGCTGGCGTTCGAGCGCGTCCAGCACTTCGAGGCCGTTGGAGGCGAGGCCGACGCGGTAGCCCATCTTTTCGAGCAGGCGGATTTCCATCTTCTGGTTGACCACGTTGTCTTCGGCCAACAGGATGCGCAGCGGGTAGCGTTTGGCGAATTCGCTGGTCAGTTGCGGCAAGGCGGGCGCGGGCGCGGCTTCTTTGAGTTCGCCGCCGAAAATGGAATTGAGGACGTGATGCAGTTGCGCGGGCTTGAGCGGTTTGTTGACGAAGGCGGCAAAGAGTTCCGGGCTGGTGACTTTGTCGCGTTTACCGAGCGGGGCCAGCAAAACGATAGGCAACGCGGGCCGCCCCAGGCGCAGGTTGCGCGCAAATTCGGTCGTGCTGGCGGTTTCGCCCAACACGCTGATGCGGCTGTCAATGATCGCCAAATCGTAGTTGTCGCCGCGCCGTAACCAGCTCAACGCTTCAGTGGTCGAAGCGGTGGCGAAAGGACGCAGCTTCCAGGTTTGCAATTGCCAGGTCAGCGCCAACCGCACGGCGGCGTTCTCATCCACGATCAGCACGCGTTTGCCCGCCAGCGCGTCGGCCTCGTGCCGAATCAACGCGACGGATTTGCTTTGCCAGGCGGCGGGCGCGGCTTCGGCAACCAACGTAAAATGGAAGTTGGAACCTTCGCCCTCTTCGCTCTCAACCCAGATGTTGCCGCCTAGTAATTCAACCAGCCGTTTGCTGATTGCCAGACCCAGGCCCGTACCGCCGTAACGCCGCGTGATCGAGGCATCCACCTGGCTGAAGGCTTGGAACAGCTTGTCCATCTGTTCTTGCGGAATGCCGATGCCGGTGTCTTTGACCGAGAACCGCACTTCGTATTTGTTCTCGCTGAGCGTCTCGGCGTTGACCGACACGACGATTTCGCCCTGATGCGTGAACTTGACCGCGTTGCCGATCAGGTTGACCAGGATTTGCCGCAAGCGCGTGCCGTCGGTGATGTAGGTCGTCGGCGTGTACGGATCAAACAGCAGCACCAGTTCCAGGCCCTTTTCATTGGCTTCGTTGGCGAGCAATTCCAGCGCGTCCTCGACGCCTTCGCGCACGTCGCTGGGTTGCAGTTCGAGCGTCAGCTTGCCCGATTCGAGTTTGGAAAAATCCAGAATCTCGTTGACGGTGTTGAGCAGCGTTTCACCCGCGAGGCGAATCGTCTCGCCGTAATCGCGTTGCTCTTGATTGAGCGGCGTGTCTAGCAACAGGCCGGTCATGCCGATGATGGCGTTCATGGGCGTGCGAATCTCGTGGCTCATGTTCGCCAGGAATTCGCTCTTGGTGTGCGCGACGCTTTCGGCGGTGTCTTTCAGGCGGCGCAACTCGATGTTGGCGTGCGCGAGTTCCTGGTTTTGCAAGACGACTTCGGCGGTGCGGTCGGCGATGGCGGCTTCCAGCACCTGGTTGCGGCGTTCGAGTTGTTTGCCACGCCAGTGCATGGCGAAGTACCCCGCCGCGAGAATCAACAATGCGCAGAACGCATAGAACCAATAGCTCTGATAGAAATGCGGCTGCAATTCAAATTTCCAAGTCGCGCCGACATTGTTCCAGACGCCATCGCTGTTGGCGGCGACGACGTGGAAGCGGTAATTGCCCGGCGGCAGGTTGGTATAAAACGCCGCGCGCCGATTCTCGGCTTCGATCCAGGTGTCGTTGTAACCTTCGAGCCGGTAGCGGAAGCGAATCTTTTCGGGATCAAGAAAGCTGAGCGCGGTGAAATGAAATTCCAGATCGCCCCGTCCGCGCGGCAGCGAACTGACTTGCGAATGATTGACCGGGCGGCCATTGACCAACGCCTGTTCGATCAAGACGGGCGGCGGCAGGTCGTTGCGTTTGAGTTGTTCGGGATCAATGACGACCAAGCCTTTAATCGTTGGGAACCACAGGCGGCCATCGCGCCCGCGCCAACCGGCGGGCTGGCTGCCGCCATTGCATTCGTTGCTCTTGACGCCGTCGGCGGTGCCAAAGGGCGCAGAAGTCACGGCGTTGAGCTTGCCGTCCAGGAAGTCATTCAACTGGCGTTTGCTGACGCGGAAGATGCCCTTGGTGCAACTGAGCCAGAAATTCTGCTGGTCGTCTTCGAGAATTTGATAGACGACATCGTTGAATAAACCAGCGCGCGAGGTGACGGCTTTGAATTGGCCGTCGCGAAAGCGAATCAAGCCACCGCCGCGCGTGCCGATCCACAGGCTGCCATCGCGGTCTTCGTGCAAGGCGCGAATCACGCCGTAAGGCATCGCTTCGGGCGCGCGATAATTGATGAAACGGCCATTATTCCACCGCGACAGCCCGCTCTCAGTCCCCAGCCACAGATTGCCCGCTTGATCTTCCAACAGCGCTTTGATGTGGTTGTCGGCCAAGCCATCCTGCGTGTTGAAAATGACAAAGCGCCCGTTATCCAACCGCGCCAGTCCGCCGCCATCGGTGCCGATCCAGAGATTGCCCGTCCAGTCTTCGGTCAGCGCGGTGACGGCATTGGCGGGCAGTCCCTGTTTGCTGGTGTAGGTCGTCCATTTGCCCTCGCGGTAACGGCTCAAACCATTATCAGTGCCGATCCATAATGTGCTGTTGCGGTCTTGATAGATTGACCAGACGCGGCCCGGTGCGATGCCGTCTTTGGCCGTCGTGAAGCCGGTGAATTGGCCGTCCTTCAAACGATTCAACCCGGCCTCGGTGCCGATCCACAGCGTTTGCTCGCGGTCTTCGTATACAGACCAGACGGCGTTGTGCAACAGACCGTTGTTGGCGTCGAACAGGCCGATGCGCCGCTCGGCCAAACGGTTCAGCCCGCCGCCTTCGGTGCCGACCCAGAGCGAGCCTTCGCGGTCTTCATACAGCGCCCAGACCACATCTTGCGACAGTCCCTGCGCCCGCGTGTAAGCGGTGAACTTGCCATCGCGAAAGCGACTCAGGCCGCCGCCATCGGTGCCGATCCACAAACCGCCATCGCGCGCTTCGCGAATCGCCCAGATCGTTTCGTTGGGCAGGCCGTCTTTCTTGGTGAAGTTGGTGAAACGCCCGTCGCGCAACACCGTCAACCCGCCATCGGTGCCGATCCATAGCGCACCATCGCGCGTTTCGTACAAGGTGAAGACGCGGTCGTTGGCGAGGCCGCTCTTGGTCGTAAAACTTTTTAGCGTACCGTCCTTGAACCGGTTCAAACCGCCGCCATCAGTACCAACCCAGAGACTGCCATCCCGTGTCGCGCACAAAGCCGTTACGCCCACACGCGCCGAACCGGTCTGAATCACGTAGCTGGTAAACTTGCCGTCCTTGAATTGCGCCAGCCCGCTCTCAGTACCGATCCAGAGCACGCCTTGCTGATCTTCGGCCAGCGCTTTGATCTTGTTGTGCGGCAAACCGTGCTGAGTCGAATAGCGCGTGAACTTGCCGTCCTTGTATTGCACCAGCCCGCCGCCATCGGTGCCGATCCACAAACTGCCATCGCGTGTTTCGTGCAGGGCGAAGATGTTGTTGTCGCTGAGTTCCGCTGTGTTCTGCCGGTCGAAGATGACAAAGCGCTGCCCGTCAAACCGCACTAACCCTTCCAACGTACCGAGCCACAGATAACCATCCCGTGTTTGCAAAATCGTCGTGACGGAGTTTTGCGGCAACCCATCTTCTTTTTGCCAAACGTCCCAGCGGTATTGCGAAACGCCGCGCCCGTTGTTTAAGGCCGGAGCCGCGCCATTTAGCGTCAACAGCCAGAACAGGCACACGGCTGCTGCACCGTAGCGCCACGGGTGTTGCCGAAGTTGGGTTGTCAGCCGGAAAGGAATCATGTTTCAAGGTACAGCAGGCGGGTGAGCCTGCTGCGGCTTAGCCATTGACGGAGTGGCCGTGAATATCATTTCGCCACACCAGCAGCAGGCTGACAGCCTGCTGTACAAATCAAGCCAATGGCCACGCGTATGCATAACACGCCAGCCTTGCACCAATCACCAGTTGCAGCCGTATGAGAAGGAACCGGTTAGAAACACCGTAAAAGAAAGGTCACCAAGCACCTGTTTTTTGCCGTTTGCATCGTGCCGTTTGACTGCGCGGCACATCGGAGGGGAGATGCAAAGCGGCTGAGCCATCGTTTCGGCCAGCACCGGAATTGAGAGAACAGGATGCTTCTAGGCCGCGAATACTACTGCAAATAGCTATGGAAAGCCAAGACCTGTCGCCCAAGCCGCAAAATCTACTTTTCTGTTTGCCTAACTGCCAATGGGCTGGCAAGCCATCCGCGATGATGATAATTTGGCGCTGTTTTCGGAGCAATCTTAATTTTCCAACCCTTTAGGAGCATCATCCCTGTTATGAGTTTCGCTGACGCCCCTGTCATTGGGCCGTGCACGCCGCCGCCCCGTTTGTTGTTAGGCCCTGGCCCGTCACCCGTGGATGACCGCGTGTTGCGTGTGCTGAGCGCGCCGCTGACTGGCCACCTTGACCCATTCTTTGTGCGCACGATGGACGAGGTGCAACAGTTGTTGCGTTACGCGTTTGAGACCAACAACCGCTTGACCATCCCGATTTCCGGCACCGGCTCCGCCGGGATGGAAGCCGCCGTCGCCAACCTGCTGGAACCCGGCGAAGAGATCGTCATCTGCATCAATGGCTATTTCGGCGAACGCATGCACGAGATGGCGTTGCGCGTCGGCGCGGTTCCCGTCCGCGTCGAATGTGAATGGGGCGGCCCGGTGGACATCGAAAAGGCTCGCGCGGCTTGGCGTTCTTCCAACTCCCGCGTGCTGTTTGCCGTGCAGGCCGAAACCTCGACCGGCGTGTTGCAACAGCTTGCCCCCTTGCGCGAAATCGCCGACGAACGTGACGGCTTCTTGCTGATTGATTCCGTCACCAGCATCGGCGCGCATTCCATTGGCGTTGACCGCCATCGCGTAGACGCCTGTTACGCCGGCACGCAAAAGGCGCTTTCCTGCCCGCCCGGCCTCGCGCCTGTCACCTTCAGCGAGCGCGCCGTCGAGAAGATCAGAACGCGCGCGACCAAGCCCGTCAGTTGGTATCTGGACTTGGGCTTGCTGACCAGCTATTGGGCCGAGGGCGCAGGCCAGCGCGCCTATCATCACACCGCGCCGATTTCGATGAATTACGCCTTGCACGAAGCCTTGCGCATCGTCGCCGAAGAAGGCTTGGAAGCGCGCGCGCAACGCCACGAACGCAATCATCGCGCACTGGTTGCCGGTGTCGAAGCGATGGGCCTGCAAATGCAAGTCGCGCCCGAACACCGCCTGTGGACGCTCAATACCGTGCGCATTCCTGACGGTGTGGACGATGCGCGCGTGCGGGCACGCTTGCTCAACGAATTCAACATCGAGATTGGCGGCGGCCTGGGTGTTTTCAAAGGCAAGCTCTGGCGCATCGGTTTGATGGGAACCGGCAGCAATGCCAACAACGTATTGCTCGTGCTGGCCGCCTTGGAAAAGGCGCTCAAAGCGGAAGGCTTCCAGCCCAAAGATTCCGGCGTGAGCGCGGCGGCGGCGTTTTACGCGGCCAACTGAATAAGTACAGCGGACTGTTAGTCCGCTGGCAGCTTCGGCCAGTTGCGTGCTGACCAACGCTATAGCGGACTGACAATCCGCTGTACTACATCTGAGGTCTGAATCATGTTTTGTCCACGTTGCGGCGCACCCAATCCCGAAACCACCAAATTCTGCCGCCAATGCGGGCTGGGACTGACGCAAGTTTCGTCTTACGTCTCGACGGGCGGCACCGCACAACTCACGCCCGGCACCCCTTCGCCCGTTTCCCAAATCGCGCAAATCACGGCGGGTTATACGCCTAAGCAAAAGATGGTGTTGTCCATCCTCTGCCTCGTCTTTCTGCCGGGCTTTTTAGCAATCATGAGTGACATGATCGGTTTCGCCGATGCGCTGGTGCCAGTGGCGGGAATCTTTATGTGCGTCGGCATTCCCTGGGCCGTGATTCACTTCCGCAATCAGCAACGCTTGTTGGATCAGCAACAATGGCACGCGCAAATGCAGATGCAGCAGATGCCAATGAACGTGCCGCTGCCGCCCCACGCGCCACCCGTGCAGCAATATCTGCAACCGCCCATGCAACAACCTGTTCAGATGCCGGTGCAACAACCAGGACAACAATCGTATGCGCCGCAGCCGGGTTACCAAGCACCGCACGCAGCCCCGCCAGCGAACTCGCCGAACACCAATCTGCTGGGCACAGCACCAAGCAGCGTGACCGAAGACGAGACGCGGCGGCTGCATAATCAGTAAGGCGTCTTGCCGCAGCCGGTTTTGTCGTTCTGTTATGGCAGGCTGTTATGGCAGGATTGGCGCATTGCGATTATGCTGGCACCCGGCTGTTCAATCTCAAATCTCAAATTTTCAATACGTGAGGAACATCATGAAACTGTCGTTGCTGTGTGTTGTCTTGTTGGGCTTGTTCGTCATCACTGTTGCCGGACGTGAAGTGCGGCAACAGCCGCCACTAATAAATCAACCGCCCGCCTTACCGCTCTGGCCCAATGGCGCGCCCGGCGCGAAAGGCGCGCAACCCGAAGACGTGCCGAGCATCCAGCATTACCCCGCGCCCGCTGACCGTGCCAACGGCGCGGCCATCGTCGTTTGTCCGGGCGGCGGCTACGCGCATTTGGCGGCGCACGAAGGCCACGACATCGCGGTCTGGCTCAACAGCATCGGCGTCTCGGCCTTTGTGCTGAAATATCGCTTGGGGCCGCGTTACAACCATCCGGCGATGCTGTGGGACGTGCAACGCGCCATCCGCACCGTGCGCGCCAAAGCGGCGGACTGGAAAGTTGATCCCAACCGCATCGGCGTGATGGGTTTTTCGGCGGGCGGCCATTTAAGTTCAACCGCCGCGACGCATTTTGATGACGGCAACGCCAGTGCGCCTGACACCATTGACCGCGTCAGCAGCCGCCCGGATGTGGCCATCCTTTGCTACCCGGTGATCACCTTGCAGCCGCCGTTTGCGCACATGGGTTCGCGCAAGAACCTGCTGGGCGAGAACCCTTCCGCCGAGTTGGTTGACCTGATGTCGAATGAAAAACAGGTGACTGCCAAGACGCCGCCGACCTTCCTCTTTCATACCGTAGACGACGCCGCCGTGCCGGTCGAGAACAGCCAGATGTTTGCCGACGCCTTGCGCAAAAACAAAGTACCGTATGAAGCGCATTTCTATGAACACGGGCGGCACGGCGTCGGCTTGGCCCCCACTGATCCCGCGCTCAGCACCTGGCCGAAGCTGTTGGAGAACTGGTTGCGCGCACGCGGTTTTTTCACCGCCACCAAGAAAGCCGAGGCCCCGCCAAAAAAAGCCGACCGGCGGAGTTAGTCGCGCTGCTTGATGAAATGCGCTCAGCTCCGCCGGAATTGGCGGCGAGCGAGATGACGCGCCTCGCCGCCAATCGCATCAAGAACGACAGGGACTGGCAGGTCGAAGTGCTGGCGGAAGCCTTCGTCCTCGCGCGTCAGGCGCAACTGCCGTACAAGCTCACACAACCGGGAACGAACGAATCGCTCTCGGCCATCACGTTCAACAAAACCATTGCTGAACTGGGGATGGATCGCCTCTCGCTGCAATGCACAGTCATTCAGGCGTTGCTGGAGATTGATCCGGCCCGCGCGCTCGCCCTGATGCGCGAGATGGACGCGCTCGAATTGCCCATCACCAAATGCGAAGAGGCCGCCGCGCCGAACGTGGATGTGTTCTACCAAATGCTGATGGCCGTGGCGAAGCGCAGTTTCAACGCGCGGCAACAAGAGCGAGGCGAAGACCTCGCGTTTCTCGAAAGCTACTTGCGCCAGGTCAATCATCCCGCGCAGGTCGCACCCGCCGCACGCTTGATTCGGTTGTTCGGCACCACGCCCGAACGCAGCGAGCGCTTGCTGGATGTCTTTCTGACGGCGCTCGATGACGTGCGGCAGGATGATCGCGCCTTTTCGACGGGCGGCACGCTGGTCTCAGTAGCAGAACTGCAAACGCTCGGCATCTTCTGCACGCAATACACCAAGCGCGGCCCGGAAGTGTTTGCGCGCGTGCGCCGCTACTTGCTCGAGCATCTCAACGGGCCGCGCTGCGCCGACAACGCGCTCACCGCCAACGGCAAGCCCGCGCCGTTGCCCGAAGCCATCCGCAATTTCAATCAACTGATCGCGCTCGATGAGTACAAGATCGAAGAGATTACGGCAGACGAAGTCAAACCGAGTTCATTGGGCGGCAAAGCGCAAGCGACTCGCCACTGGCAAATGCCAAAAGCCGCGAAATTGCGGCAGCAGATTTGGGATATTACAACAGGGCGTTTTATGTCGCGTATTGGGTACAACGGCCCGCCAAAAGAGGTTCGTGTTATTCAACGCCCCGCGCTAAATACGCCAGAGCAGATCCAAGCCTTTCAGGAATTCTTTGAGGAGCTGGCGCACTGGGAACAGGAAGAGAATGTTTCAGCCAGCGATTTCCATCATCAGAAACTATTGCTCTATGACGAAGCTTTTCGGTGGCTTCCGCCTGGCCCCTTGCTCAATCAGGTTTTGCAGGACTATCTGAATTTGCTGAGCGCCAGTCGCCGACCTTTCAATACTTTTCCTGAGTGGTACGCGCACTTCAAAATGCTGACCGGCGGCTATGTGATGAATGACAATCGTGGCGCGGTCGAAGCGGCGCTTACAATCGTGAACAATTCAGATGATCCGTTGATCCAACTCATTCTGCGTGTGAGCAAAGCGCCCGCCGAAAAGTGAGTGGCGCAGTGGTACAGCAGACTGGCAGTCTGCTGTACGGGTTTAGCCGTGAATTCAGGCTGTAGCTCGCCGTGTTACCGGAGCGCCCGTTGCCGTGTGTGCCCCTTGGCCGGCAATTGTCCTCTGCCGGTTACTCGCGTAATATCCGCGCCATGCCAACAACAATCCGTTTCGCGTTTTTACTGCTCGCAGCCGTTGGCGGTCTGGGGCTGACGGTCGCGGCGCTGCAACGCCGGGCCGCGCCACCGGCGTACAACTATTCGCCGCAACTGCTCGACGAGATGAAGCAGTTGCAACAGGCCGCGCTCAGCAATGATTACGCGCTCAGACAGGTCGCGGCGTTGTGCAACAACATCGGCCCGCGCTTGAGCGGTTCGCCGCAAGCGGCGCAGGCGGTCAAATACGTCGCCGAAGAACTACGCAAGCTGGGCTTGGAAGTCACGCTCGAAAAGGTGATGGTGCCCCATTGGGTGCGTGGCGTCGAAACCGGCGAGTTGGTCGAATTCAAAGGCATGGCTCCCGGCACGACACAAAAGATCGTGCTGACCGCTCTGGGCGGCAGCGTGGCTACACCCGCGACGGGTTTGGTCGCGCCGGTCGTTGTGGTTAAAGACTACGCCGAGTTGAATGCGCTGGGCCGCGAGCGCGTGCAAGGCAAGATCGTGCTCTTCAACAAGAAGTTTGATGAACAAATGGCCGCGCAAGGCATGGGTGATGAAGCATATGTCCAAGCTGTGGCCTATCGTGGCGGCGGCGCGAGCGCGGCGGCCCGATTGGGCGCGGTCGCGGCCTTGAATCGTTCGGCAGGCGGGGGTGCGTGGCGCTTGCCGCATACGGGCGCGCTAAATTATGCCGCAGATGCGCCGCCGATTCCGGGCGCAGCGGTGACTGCCGAAGACGCCGAGTTGATTGCACATCTCGCCAGGCAGGGCGAAGTGAAAATGCGCCTGACGCTGACGCCGCAGAGGTTGCCCGACGCCGAGAGCGCCAATGTCATTGCCGATTTGAAAGGCAGCGAGAAACCCGACGAGATCGTCATCGTTTCGGGCCATCTCGATTCATGGGATTTGGGTACGGGCGCGATTGACGATGCGGCGGGTGTGGCTGTGGCAATGCAAGCTGCCAATTTGATCAACCAACTCAAGCTGCAACCCAAACGCACGATTCGCGTGGTGGCGTGGATGAATGAGGAAAATGGTGGTGCAGGTGGTAGAACTTATTTTCAGGACTACCAAGCGAGTGTGGCGAAACATTTCGCTGTGCTTGAATGCGACAACGGCGCTGGTCATCCGACGGGATTCATGGCGCACGTCAAACCGGAGGCGCTGCCGCCATTACAACCGATTGCTGAGGTGTTGCAAGCAGCGGGCGCGAGTGTGGTGCGCTGGACGAATCAATCCGTGGGCGCGGACATTGCGCCGCTTGAAGACGTAGGTGTGCCGGGCTTTACGCCGTTGCAGGACCTGCGCAGTTATTTCACCTATCACCACACTCCGGCGGATACCTTTGACAAAGTGCAGCCGCGCGCATTAGCGGAGAATGCCGCTGTGATGGCGGTGCTGGCCTATGCGTTGGCGAATTTGCCGGAGGCGTTACCACGTTGAATTGGATTTAGGATTTGAGATTGCAGATTGCAGATTCAACCAAAGGAGAACTATGCAAAACGATTTCTTGCAAGATGAACAGATGAAAAGTTTGTTTCCATCAGCGGGCGAGGTCACGCGGCGCGGCTTCGTCGTGACCTCGCTGACGGCGGGCTATGCGTTGGCGATGCAGCCCATTCAAGAGGCCACGACAATCAAGACCGATGCAACGGGCTTAATCGCAGGCGAAGTCAAAATCCCTGTCAAAGACGGCGAGATTCCGGCCTATCGCGCGCTGCCCGAAAAAAAGAAAAATTGCCCAACCGTCTTGGTCGTGCAGGAGATTTTCGGCGTGCACGAACACATCAAAGACATCTGCCGCCGCTTCGCCAAACTGGGCTATCTGGCCATCGCGCCGGAACTTTATGCCCGGCAGGGCAATGTCTCGAACATTCCGATGAACCAGATTATGCCGATTGTAGCCAAGGTGCCCGACGATCAAGTGATGTCTGATCTGGACGCGGCGGCGGCTTGGGCACTGAAAAACGGCGGCGGCAACAAGCTAGCGATTACTGGATTTTGCTGGGGCGGGCGCATCGTCTGGCTTTATTCATCGCACAATCCGAAGCTCAAAGCGGGCGTCGCCTGGTATGGCCGTCTGACGCCACCTCCGCCGGATCGCGCCAGTGCGTTGCAACCAAAACATCCGACTGAAGTGGTCGCGCAACTGCACGCGCCGGTACTCGGTCTGTACGGCGGCAAAGACACTGGCATTCCGCTTGCCGATGTAGACAAGATGAAAGCGGAGCTGAAGGCCGCCAAAAAGCCTTCCGAAATCATTGTCTACCCCGATGCTCCGCATGGCTTTCACGCCGACTATCGTCCCAGCTACACCAAGGCGGCGGCGGAAGACGGCTGGAAGCGTCTGCTCGCCTGGTTCAAGCAAAACGGCGTTGCTTAAAACAGTTGCCGGTAGTCAGTTGTCGGTTGTCAGCAAGTAACCGGCAACCGACTACCGACTACCGACTACCGACTACTATGACTTACGCACACAAACTCACGGGCGCCAAGCCCATCAAGCTAAAAGACATTGACCCCGATTTTGACGCGGGGTTGAAACGCGAAGAGGGCGAGGCGCGGTTAGCCAAGCTGAGCGCCGCGCTGACGCGCTTGCAGGAACTGCTCTATGCCGCCGGGCAGCATTCGGTGTTGATCGTTTTGCAAGGGCGTGACACCAGCGGAAAAGACGGTACGATCAAGGCCGTGATGGGGCCATTGAATTCGCTCGGCTGCAACGTCGCGTCTTTCAAAGTGCCGACGGAAAAAGAACTGGCGCACGATTTTCTTTGGCGCGTGCATCAACAAACACCGGGCCGGGGCGAGATCACGATCTTCAACCGTTCGCATTACGAAGACGTGCTGGTCGTGCGCGTGCACAACTATGTGCCGCCGAAGGTGTGGCGCAAACGTTTCGCGCACATTAACCACTTCGAGCAGTTGGCGGCGGATGCCAACACCATCATCCTGAAATTTTATTTGCACATCAGCAAAGCTGAGCAAGAGCAACGCCTCTTGGCGCGCGAACAGGAGCCGGAAAAATACTGGAAGCTATCAGCGGGAGATTGGCAGGAGCGCGAACTCTGGAACGCCTATACCCGCGCGTATGAAGATGCGTTGAATCAGTGCGGCACGCCGCAGGCGCCCTGGTATGTCGTGCCGGCCAACAAGAAATGGTTTCGCAATCTGGCCGTGGCCGAGGCGATTGTCAGCGCGCTCCAGCCCTATCAGAAACAATGGCTGGAACGGCTGGCTAAAATCGGGCAACGCGAAAAGGCGTTGATTGATGAATTCCGCCACCCAGCGAAGTAAGGCTGACTCAGTGTTTCACCAACGCGGTTTTTTTGTCGTCATTCAGCGGCGGCAAGTGTTCATACCCAATCACGAAGTCGCAGCCGCAGGATTTGCAACGATAAGGGTCAGCGGCCTGGGCGGCGCCGATAAACCAACGCTGGTGGCATTGAGGGCAGATTTGCAGCCAGACACTGGCTGCCGTTTTCAATACATCTTCTCGGGTCATTCAATTCTCCCAGTTCAGCCAACCGCAGTCAGCGACGAAGCATTCGCTCAAACGTAACGGCTGCTGCGCCTCATAGTGATCTTTACACCACAAGCGTTACAACCAACGTGCCAGGCGCGAACCTCGCGCGGACGGGCTGATGAAATGAGTTAGCTGGATGGGCGTCCGCCAGAGTGGGATGTTTTAGGACAGTGGTGAGAAAAAGCGATACACCAATTGCTCTCGCCAATGACACCCAATAAGCCTCTCCAAGGTTCCAGGTGTAGAAAAGCTCAAACTAGATCAGTTTGCAATTGCGTATACGGGAGCGCGTTGTGCCGGGACGGTACCGCGCGCGTGAGCAAGCGGAGCCTGGGCGATTCGGCCAATGGCGTAAGCTTGACGCGCCGCTTGCTGACGCGCGCGGTACCGTCTCGCTGCGCGGCTTTTCCCATACACTGATGTGAAAACCGATCTAAAGCCACGTTCGCTTGGCTAGATTTGTCATCCTGCCAGCTTGCTGTTACGCTCGCGCCTCTTTTTTGCGCACCAACCACTCAGAAAGGCAGTAATTGGGAACGCCAGGCCAAGCCTGCGCGTGTGCCAAGACCGTTCGATGACCGAATCTGAAACCCTCATACTGGCCCCTGCGCCCTCGTTCAGTGAATGGCTGGCGCAAAAGCTTTCGCGCGTCACGTCGGGCGGCGCATTGATCCCGGAAATTGACGGCTTGCGCTTTCTGGCCATCGCGGCGGTGCTGTTGCATCACACGATGTCCATCTATCTGCGCGAGAGCGGGCGCAGCGGCGTTGAAGTCCATTCGCAATCGGCCTGGGCGGCGGCGAGTTCGCAATCATGGTTGGTGCCGCTGGCGTACAGCGGCCATTTCGGCGTCAATCTGTTTTTTGCCATCAGCGGTTTCATCCTCGCCCTGCCCTTTGCCAAACGCAGCTTTGAAAAGCGCCCCGCGCCGAGTTTGAAGAACTATTATCTGCGCCGCGTCACGCGCATCGAACCGCCCTATGCCATCTGCCTGCTGATCTTCTTTTTCTTTCAGTGGCAAGCCCGGCACCTCAATCCGCAGGAACTCTTCCCGCACCTGCTGGCGAGTTTGTTTTACGCGCACGGTTTGATCTACGGCGCGCACAGCACGATCAACAGCGTCGCGTGGTCGCTGGAAATCGAGATTCAGTTTTACCTGCTGGTGCCGCTGCTGGTGAAAGTTTTCAAGCTCAGCAATGCCGCGTTCCGGCGCAGCCTCTTGCTCGCGCTGATCGCGGGTGGTGGCTGGCTTTCGCAACACGTCATCTATCCGTCAGGTTCGATGCCCCTGATTCTTTCGCTGGCGAATTTCGCGCACTACTTCCTGGTCGGTTTTTTGCTGGCTGACCTTTACCTGAACGGCTGGTTTCGCGCCGAACATCGTTTGTGGGCGGGTGATTTGTTGACGCTGGCGGCGGGCGCGGGAATCGTGGCGGTGCTGAATCCCTACGGCCAGTTTTACTTTGCCCTGCCGTTGCTGGTGCTGGCGCTGTATCTGGGCTGCTTCCTCGGCAAGCTGTCGAATGCGTTCATCCGGCAACGCTGGATCGTGATCATCGGCGGGATGTGCTACACGTTTTATCTTTACCACGTGCCGATTGTGTCGGCGCTGTTATCAAAAACGGGTTTCCTGATGATTGCGGGGCGGCCTTTCTGGGCGGATTTCATGCTGCAATGTCTGCTGGTATGCCCGTTGGTCTTCCTCCTGTGCAGTTGGTGGTTTGTGGTAACCGAGAAACCATTTATGCGCTGGAGCCTGGCGACCACGGCTAAGCCGAAACGGATTTGAGCAAGACATGCGCGCGGGCCAGCGCGACATCAATGTTTTCCATCACGTTCTCACGGCCCAGCTTGGCGAGCAACCCTGTTTGCTCCATCGCGCGCAGGGGTTGTTCGGCGACACCGGAGAGCAATAACGTTCCGCCTTCATTTTGCGTGCGTGTGAGCACGTCTTCCAACACCTGCAAGCCGGTCGCATCAATCGAAGGCACCAGGCGCATACGCAAAATTAGCACGCGCGGCGTCTTTTCTACACGGCGCATCGAATCCTTAAACCGTTCGATGGCGCCGAAAAAGAGTGAGCCGTAAATTTCGAAGACTTCGACGCCCGGCGGCACTTGGCGTTTGGCAATCGAACGGGCGCTGTCCACTTCCTCTTCTTCATCACGCAGGTTTTGCGTGATCATACTCACCTCCGTCACATCCGACATCCGTTGCATGAAAAGAAAGGCCGCCAGCACAACCCCCACCTGAATTGCCACCGTCAGATCAATCAACACCGTCAAAAAGAACGTCACTAACAAGACGGCCACGTCACTTTTCGGCGCGCGCAACAGTTTCAGAAAGACGTGGTACTCGCTCATGTTGTAGGCCACGAACACCAGAATCGCCGCCAGCGTCGCCATCGGAATCAAGGCCGCCCACTTGCCAAAGAAGAGCATGATCAGCAGTAAGACCACGGCATGAATGATCGCCGCAACCGGCGTGCGCCCGCCGCTCTTGATGTTGGTGGCGGTGCGCGCAATCGCGCCGGTCGCGGGGATGCCCTGAAAAATCGGCGAAATCAAATTGCCTACGCCTTGCGCGATCAATTCCATGTTCGAGCGGTGCCGCGTGCCGAGCATCCCGTCGGCGACGACGGCGGCCAGCAACGATTCGATGGCGGCCAGCAACGCAATCGTAATCGCCGGTTGAACCATCTTTTGCACCAGCGGCCAGGTGATCGTAGGCAGATGCGGCGCAGGCAGCATGTTCGGCACGCTGCCAAAACGCGAGCCGATGGTTTCGACCTCCAAATGCAGCAAATGCACCAACAACGTCGCCACGACAATGGCGACCAGCGAGCCGGGCAGCTTGGGCGTCACACGCGGCCATAAAAAAACGATCAACAGGGACAACACGCCGACGCCCAGTGCGTAGGGATTGCAAGTCGCCGCGTGTCGAATCAACTCGATCCACTTTTCGACAAACTCGGCGGGAACTTTATCCATACGCAGACCGAAGAAATCGCGGATCTGGCTGGACAGAATGATCAGCGCAATGCCGCTGGTGAACCCCACCGTGACCGGGTACGGGATGAATTTCAGGAACGCGCCCATCCTGGCCAGCCCCATCACGATCAGCAACACGCCCGCAATCATCGTCGCCACGGCCAACCCGTCGTAGCCATATTGCTGCACGATGCCATAGATGATGACGACGAAAGCGCCGGTCGGCCCGCTGATTTGCGCCCGCGAGCCGCTCAACGCGCCAATGGCCAAACCAGCCACGACAGCCGTATACAGCCCCTGCTCCGGCTTTACGCCTGAAGCAATCCCAAAGGCAATGGCGAGCGGCAGCGCGACGATGCCGACGATCACGCCCGCGATCAGGTCAGCGAGAAATTGCTGGCGCGTATAGCCTTCGCGCCAAACGGTAAGCAGTTTTGGCTCCAGTCGGGAGTGCATGTTCGGATTGTTTTTCCAAGGGGTGAATTGATGAATGAAACATGATTGTGCGCGTTGCCACCCGCCTCGGCAAGCCCGTTCCGTGGACGCAACCAATCGCTTTGAAGATTCTTTCAAATTTCTTTTATCAGGAATTCAAAGGCAATTCAGCCGGCTTTTAAGACTTCAAGCGGGCCTTCCACGTATCTTGCGCCCGTCGTCAGGAACGCTCTTCCCGCCCGCCACAACGGGCGCAAGAGCAGCGCAGGGCCTTGAATGACCGGCCCATTAACCATCAGGCAACGCTTTCAGGCAACACTTTCAGGAGGAATCCGCTATGAAGTTCACCGCTACCAACCGCGCGCTTTGGGCCGCACTCATCGTTTGCACCGCAGTGACGGCCTTGACGGCGCGCGCCCTCTTTGCCGAACGCCAAATCACCACGGGCGTGATTTTGAAACTCTGCAAAAAGAACACCAACGGCGGCTGGGACATCATCGAGCAGGCGCGTGGCAATTTGAATTTCACCGCGAATGTCGCCGAGGCCGCCAGCGGCCAGATCAGCACCGATCACGTCTGGAACTTTCGCGGCGACAAAGGCACCGAAGGCACCGCGCGTATCAAAGGGCCGGGCCGCTTCAGCTTCGACAGCGGCAGTGGGCTGCTGACCTTCAATCTGCCCTTTGAGATTGCGTTGAAAAACGGCAAGCGCATCACTCGTGAAGTCCAACTCACCACCGCATCGCTCGCAACGCCCATCGGTCAACTCAGCGGCAAAAAGGCTGTCATTCAAGGCGATTCGATCATTGCGATTCTGATCGGGTTCACCCAATTCCCAGCGCGCGACCTCATTGACGAAAGCCAGAAGGAGCCGGGCAAGATCGCCGTGCCGGGTGTCGTCGGGGGCGGCGCAGGGCTGGGCGACCTGGCCGTGACGGTCGAATTTGACGCCCGCGCGAAAAGGTAAGTGCGCCAATTTCTTCGCTGACCGGCGGCCACGGCTTCCGGCGCGACAACCAATCAATCACTTATTCAAGGAGCTACTCTTATGACTCGTCGTATTCTCCCGTTCATCACGCTGGCGGTTCTGTTCGCGTTCTGCGCGCTGGCCCAGCCATCCAACAGCGCCGCGCAGGCCAAAAAACAACAAGTCGCGCCCCTCGCGACCAAGGTCGCCATCACCAGCGTCACACTGCTGCCTAGCGGCTGCGGCGTGGAAGTCAATTGTGTCGAGGTGAAATGGAGTGTCATCGCGCCGCCTGCCAATCCGCAAGTGATGACGTTTGAAGTGGGCGGCAAGCTGACCACGCAAAACGGCTCTTGCACCAAGACCGTCAACATCAGCGACAACACCGCGCGCAGCACCAAACTCGGCTTCTTCCAGGGCGGCAACTGCACGGGCCAGGTCAGGAGCGCCGACGTGACGGTCAAGCTTTTCACCCGCGACATCGAAGGGCAAAAAGTGCTGACCTCGACATCGAACAAGACGCAGAGTTTCTAACCGGCTGAGGCCGCGCTGCTGCATCTGCGGTGGCGCGGCCATCCGTTTCAAACAGGAGGAACGATGCTTCGTCAAATGACGGCTTTGGTTTGCAGCGCCAGCTTCGCGCTGGCGCTCTTCGCGTTGCCCGGCTTGGGGCAAAACAAAAAGGAGGTTGCCCCAATCGCACTGCACCTGACCATCACATCCCAAGATTTGGGCAGCCCTTGCCAGGGCGCGGCAGACAAGGTTTGCGTCAGGCTCAACTGGACGGTGAACAATGCGCCGGCGGCCCAGCAAATCGCCCAATTCCGCATCTTCGTGGACGCGACCAACGGCAACCCGGCTTCCAAGAACAAAGCCGAGGCCACGGCGAGCGCCGACGCGCGCACGGTCACGGTCAAGCTGGCCCCAGTCGGCGCGGGCTTCAAAATCAAAATCCTGGCGCGCAACAGTGCTTCGCAAGTGCTGGCGACGGCGGGCGCCACCGGCAATTTTTAAGTTGATTCGACCACAAGGAGAAAAATTATGATTCGCAGAAAGATCTTGCTCAGCGCGCTCGTGACCTTCGTCGCGCTCAACCTGCTGGGCCTCGCGGCCAGCCGTTCGGCCAGCGCCGCCAAATTCTCGGTGTCGCTCACCTTCACCTTCGGCAAACGGCAACCCAATGGGAAGTGCGGCCCCGGGCGCGGCATTTGTGAAATCAAGCTCGGCCTCGGCGCGGCGACGGCGCTCTCGGTCGGCGGCGTGGCTTCGCCCATCAATGACCAGAAACTGGATTGTGTGTTTCAAGGCAAGCTGCCCGATGGCAGTGCGACCTTCAGTGTTGACCGCGACATTCAAGTGGACGACGCCATCGCGCAAAAGCTCGGCTTCAAGAGCTTGACCATTCGCCGGGGTGAATACGGCGTCAATGCCGGCAAAGGCAGTTTTGGCGGCGTCGAACTCAACGTCAGCACCACCAAATAAGGAGCAATTATGATCTGTCAGTTCTTTCGGTTTAGTTGTGGCGTCTGCGCGGCGCTCAGCGCGCTCGCGATCATGGCCGTAGCGCAAGTCCAGCCCAACGTCCAAATCAATCCCGACCTGGGCATCACCCCCATCGTGGGCGCGCCCACCATCACCATCACCAGCGCGGCGATGGCGCCGGGCCAGGGCGTGCGCGTCAAATGGTCGGCGAACGTCCCGACGCTCACCCAACTGGTGAATTTCGACCTCACGGTGCGGGTGAATTACGAAGGCGGCAAAGTGCGCGATGGCAACCTCAACAATGTCACCGGCAATTTGCGCGAAGCCATCGTCCCCGTCGAAGGCGACCAATTCCCCGCCGCCAATATCAAGACCACACTGCACACCACCTTCCATACGCCGAGCACGGCAACGCACAACATCACCTTCACGCTGGGCCAAAGCACCCCTCCCCCGACACATCCGTCGGGCCGCCTGGTCGAAGTGACGAGCGTCACCAAACTCGCCAACTGTCTCGGCGGCGCGAACAAGGATTGTTTCGAGGTGCGCTGGACGACGCGCTCACCCGCCCCCAGTGTCGCCGGCATCAACGGCTTTTCGCTCAAGCTCGACGTGGGCTACGCCAACGGCCAGCAGGTCGGCGGCACGACCACGGCCAGCGCCAATCAAACCCAAGCCGTCATCGCGCTGATCCGCCCGGCCAATGTCGCCGCGACTACGGCGGCGGTGGCGCTGACCGCCAGCATCACCTTTGTCGGGCAAGTCGTGACGGTGAAGTAAGAACCTGGCCCCTCTTGGGTACGCACCGCCTCCATCGGTCTAACGCCACGCCCGCACGCTGGAAGCGGTGCGTACCCAGAGGGCCCAGGTGAGCGCAACGATGCAAACGCGAGCACTCATCCTAATCTCAATGCTTTGTTGGTGCGCCGCCAGCACGCGCCCTGGCGTGGCCGCGCGTGTCCAGGAATTGACTGTCACGGCCAGCTTCACCAGCCAGGCGGTCAACCCCGACACGCCGCTGGAATGGAAGCTGAGCCGCCCGCTCGCGCCCAACGAAGGCCGCTCTGCCGTGCTCATCGGCGCAATTGACGTAACCAACCTGATGTTGATTGGAGCGCAAACGCTGCGTTACGAACCGCGCGCCGTGCCGCTGCCCAGCGGCGAAACGCAGGTGACGCTACATCTGGTCACAACCACCGACGAATGGCGTGAACTCGCGCGCTTTACCCTGCGCGTGGTCAGCCGCGAAGCCGCTGCGCCCGCTGTGCCCAACGCCAACGCGCCAGGCGTCGCGCCCAACGCCAGCGCGCCCGCGACAGACAACACGCAGGCGTCAACTGCCAATGGCAACGCAGGCAATGCTGGCACCACGCCCACGCCCACGCCCACGCCCACGCCCACGCCGCGCCCCTTCGGCTTCGACAAGTTTGAATGGGTTCCGCAATTCAACCTCGGCCTGAAAGCGCAATTCGCCGAGACGCATTTCCCTGCCACGAATCGCCCGCAACGCGCGACCTTCAACGATTTCACGCTGGGCGGCAGTTTCCGCTCCGACATGAAACGCGGCCTGTTCGGCGTCCAGACTCAGTACGACATGGTCGGCTCCAGCTTTCGCGGCGAAGCCCTGCGCTTCGGCCAACTGGGCCAGCAAGCGCCTTACATTGACCTGTCGAATTACCAGATGCAGTTTCAATACGGCACGTCGAAGCTGGTGCTGGGCCACGCCAGCTACGGCGCGCAGCGACATCTGATCAACAACTTCAACAGCCGCGGTCTGACGCTGACGATTCCCTTCGCCAAACGCTTCGACGTGACGCTGGCCGCGATGAACTCGACCAACATCGTCGGCTGGAGCAATTTCTCCGGCCTTGCGAACACGCGCCATCAGTTTTACAGCGGCACGCTCGGCTTCGAGGTCGTGCCCACCCGGCCCGGCGCGTTGCGCTTTGAAATCGGCGCACTCAGCGCCTATTCGCAACCGCGCGCCAATTTCAACCAGGGCAATGTCAACGACCTCGAACGCAGCCAGGGCGGCACCGCGCGCATGAAATTCAGCGACAAGACACAGCGGATTCGTTTCGACGGCGGTTTCACGCGCAGCCGTTTTAACAATCCCGACGACCCGCTGCTCAACCAGGGCGCGCGCGTCGTCGCGGTGAACATCAAAACCCGCAACGCGCGCTACGCCGACCTGAGCGTTGACTTGCTCAAAGAGTTCAGCTTCCGCAAACCGCCCGTTCAAGCAGGCGACGGTCAAACGCAACCGGTTGACGCCGCGCAAATTCGCAAGCTCAACCTCACGCTCAACGTGCGCCACGAGCGCGTAGACCCGCTCTACCGCAGCATCGGCGCGCAAACCCAGGCCGACCGTTTCAACACGCAAGCCGAATTGACCGGCTCTTACGGCGAACTCAATTTCAGCGCCGCGCACACCAACTTCCACGACAACCTGGCGGGCATCCCCACGCTGTTGAAAACGCTGACCGGCACCGACGCCTTCGCTATCAGCGTGCCGCTGTCCGTGCTTGCCAAAACACCCGCGCAGCAATCGTCCTCGTCGGACAAACCGCAATTCGCGCCGGTGCTGTTGCTGCCGCGCCTGGGCTACACCTTCACCCGCATTCGCGCCCACACGGGCAATCAACCGCCCACTGCCAGTGGCTTCGATAACTTTGGCGCGTTGCCCAATCAAGCGAACTACGTGCAAACCATCGCCGCCGAATGGCAATTCACCAACTGGCGCGCGACCTATCAACTCAATCACTCGCTGACCGACAACCGCGCCGTGGGCCGCGAACGCAGCGATCTGCAAAACTTTGCCCACGTCGTCGGCATCGGCTGGACGCCGCGCCCAACGCTGCAAGTGAATTTCGACGTGAATTTTGAAGACGCCAACAACCGCGAACAAGCCCAAACCAATCGCACCTTGCGCTTCGGCATTAACACCAACTGGCAAATGACCACACGCCAAACCTGGAACGCGACCTTTTCGACCATCGGCGCGGGCAATCTGGTGCGTACCCAACGCAACCGCAACCTGGAATTCGACCTGCAATGGGCTTACCGGCTGACACGCGAGCATCAGAACCGGTTCAGGAAATACCAGGTCAATTACTTTGTTCGTTACGCGAATCGTTATGCGCGGACACTGGATTCCGTGTTCAAGTTTAACTCGCTGACGCGATTGAACACATTTAACACAGGATTGAATTTCATCTTTTTCTGATTGGCACGGTACCGCGCGCGTCAGTAAGCGGAGCCGCTGCCTGCTGCTCCGCGGGTGTCAGTTGACAGCCCCGCTTGCTGACGCGCGCAGTACCGTACCGTTGGCCCGGAGTTATCTATGCAGAAGTTATTAACGACATTCTTTCTTTTGGTTACTTTTACAGTAACAAGTTCCGCGCAACAGGAAATCAAAGTCAGTCCGTCCAACGTCAATGTATACAGCCAGGGCGCGACGACGTACTTTCTGACCTATGGCAATCTGGACAATTACCGCCCTATCGAATCGCAATGGTGCGGCGAACTGGCCCCCGCCGCGCCCGACCTGGGCATGCGTTGTGCGCCGCAAACCATCTACGGCTCGTTGCCCGTGCGCTATAACCAGGCGCGGCTGAGCGGCAACAACGGCTACACCGACATCGTCTCCGTCCCGGCGGCCATCGCGCGCAAGGCTTACCAGGCCGCCGCACGCGGCGAAGACGCCCGGTTTTACTACGTGCGGCGCTTCGTCAATCAGAACGGCGGGCCGGATCAATACACGTTTGTTACGTTGCGGCTGACCGGCAACGGCGCGGGCGTGCCCTTTTCGCTGACCGATGTGCGCATGGGCTTTGGCAAGACCACCGGCCTGACCGGCAGCGGCAGCGAACCGCAGGTGCTGTTTGTCGAACCCAACGGCAAGTTGCCGCCGATTCGCGCCGAGCTCACTTACACCGGCACGGGCCGTTTGGTCGGGCGTTGGGAGATCGTTCAGCCCGGCGAAGAATTACCCGAACGCCGCGACCTGCTGACCGAAGCCGCGCTGCCCATCGAAGAACGCGGCTCGCAGAAACGCTACCGCCAACTCGCGCGCTTCAACATCTTCCTGCCGCCCGGCGGCAAGTTCGTGCTGCCCGGCCCCGACCCGGCCAAGCTACCCGCGCAAGCCGAAGGGCAATACCTGATCTTGCTGCGCGTCGAAGCTTCGGACGACCGCGAGAACGATTCCGATCTGGCGGCGGCGGGCGCGGGCGTGGGCGTCGTCCACAGCGGCGCGGTGGCGGGCTTCCCCTTGCCGGTGCTGCGCTACGTCGTGGGTGGCGGCGATCACACACAAGCCGTCGCGGCGCATCAAACGTCTAATTTTGCGCCGCTGTTGCCGCGCGATGGCGCAACCTTGCCGCTGAATCAGCCGGTGGATTTCGTCTGGTCGGCGCTGGCGGGCGCGGCGGTGTATCGGTTGGAGATCGAAGACGAAGCGGGCGCGCTGCTGCATTCGGCATTGTTGCAAGCGAACGCGCTGAGCTATCGCGCGCCTTCGTGGTTAAAGAGCAAGGCGAGGCAGCGCGCGTTGCAATGGCGGGTGGTGGCGTTGGATAAAAGCGGAACGATGTTGAGTGAGACGGGGCGGCGGAGTTTGCGGTTTAGCGTAGTCAGGTAACTTTGCGCCGCGACGCGCAGCGTCTTTGGAAGGCGCGCGTCAGATTTCGATACTTGATCCGATGCGGCTGATCGGCAGCGTGTCCCAAGCGCAGCTTTCGATCCGCTTCGTACTCGCTGTAATTGCCATCGAACCAAACCACACGGCTGTCGCCCTCGAACGCCAGCATGTGCGTGGCGATGCGATCTAGGAACCAGCGGTCGTGGCTGATGACGACGGCGCAGCCGGCGAAGTTTTCCAGTGCCTCTTCCAACGCGCGCATCGTGTTCACGTCCAGATCGTTGGTCGGTTCGTCCAGCAGCAACACGTTTGCGCCGGATTTCAAAATCTTAGCCAAATGCACGCGGTTGCGTTCGCCGCCTGACAGCGTGCCGACCTTTTTTTGCTGGTCGCTGCCGGAAAAATTCAAGCGCGCGACGTAAGCCCGCGAATTGACCTGTCGCGTGCCGAGCAGGATCGTGTCCTGGCCGTCGCTGATTTCTTCCCAGATGGATTTGTCAGCGTTGAGCGAGTCGCGCGATTGATCAACATAACCCAGCTTGACCGTCGCGCCGGTTTTGAACGTGCCGCTGTCGGGTTGTTCTTGACTGGTGATCAATCGAAAGAGGGTAGTTTTGCCCGCGCCATTCGGCCCGATCACGCCGACGATGCCGCCGGGCGGGAGACTGAATGACAGGCCCTCGAACAGCAGGTTCTCGCCATAGGCCTTGCTGACGTTGTCGGCTTCGATCACCACATCGCCGAGGCGCGGCCCGGCGGGGATGAAGATTTCCAGTTCGTCGGCGCGCTTCTCGTTCTCCTGTGCGAGCAGCGATTCATAAGCCTTGATGCGCGCTTTGCTCTTGGCGTGGCGCGCTTTCGGTGACATGCGCACCCACTCCAATTCGCGCTCTAAGGTCTTTTGCCGCGCGCCTTCCGATTTTTCTTCGCGGCGCAAGCGTTCCTGTTTCTGCTGCAACCAGGACGTGTAATTCCCTTCCCAGGGGATGCCCTGCCCGCGATCCAGTTCGAGAATCCAGCCCGCGACGTTATCCAAAAAGTAACGATCGTGTGTTACCGCGATGACCGTGCCCGGGTATTTTTGTAAATGTAACTCAAGCCATCCCACCGTCTCGGCGTCCAGGTGGTTGGTTGGTTCGTCGAGTAACAAAATATCGGGTTGTTTGAGTAACAAGCGGCATAATGCCACGCGGCGGCGTTCACCGCCCGATAACACCTTGATCGGCGTATCGCCCGGCGGGCAGCGCAACGCATCCATCGCCAAATCCAGGCGGCTGTCCAAATCCCAGGCATTGGCGGCATCGAGTTTGTCCTGCACTTCGCCCTGGCGTGCGAGCAGCTTGTTCATCGCGTCGTCGTCGAGCGGCTCGGCGAATTTGGCGTTGATGTCGTCGTATTCTTTGAGCAAATCCACGACTTCCTGCACGCCTTCTTCGACAATCTGTTTGACGGTTTTGCTTTCGTCGAGCTTGGGTTCCTGTTCCAGAAAGCCGATGGTGTAACCGGGCGACAACACGGTCTGGCCCTGAAAATCCTGATCAAGGCCCGCCAGGATGCGCAGCAGCGACGATTTGCCGGAGCCGTTAAGGCCCAGCACGCCGATTTTCGCGCCGTAAAAGTAACCGAGATAGATGTCTTTGAGGACGGCTTTTTTGTCATAGAACTTGCTGACGCCGACCATTGAGTAGATAACTTTGTTTGCTTCGTTGCTCATGAAATCGAAATGAATCCTTTTGTAACTTGTATGGGAAGATGAAGAGAGATAACGGAACAGACGGAAATAACGGAACAAACAGAACGCTTCCGGTTTAGTTCCGTTCTTCTTCCGTCTGTTCCGTTATTTCCGTCTGTTCCGTAATCTCTTCCTTACCTTCACTTCGTGTCCTCTTCGTGTGTCTTCGTGGAAGAAATGTTGTCATTGATCTTCCGCAAAATCCCGCACAGCATATTGGTATCGTAGCTCGACAGCCGGTATTTCAACAGCGCGCCCCGCACACGCCGCACCAAATCCGGCTCATTGCCGGGCAAGACAAAATCCACGCGCCGCATCAGGTCCAACGCCAATTCCATCGAAACTTCGCTCGCGCGTGACGTAGCCTGTTCTGACGGTGGCGGCGGCACTGGGGCTGGCTCGCGGATCAGTTCGTACAAACAAACAGCAACCGCCTGCCCCAGATTCATCGAAGGGCAATTCGGCTGTGTGGGAATCGTCAGCAGTTGATGGCAATGGCACAAATCTTCGTTGGTCAGGCCATGCTTTTCCGGGCCGAACACCAGGGCGAGACGATAGCTGGCTTGTTGCAGTTGCAGGCTCAATTCGGCGGGTGTCGCTAAGGGGCGTTCCTCGTTGGTGCGCGTGGGGTCGCCCGTGCCCACGACCAGATTGCAATCGGCAATAGCTTCAGCCAGCACAGGTACGACGTGGGCGCTGGTCAGCACGTCTTCGGCGTGGGGGGCAGAAACAATCTCGCTCCAAGTAGGCGGATGCGGCGTGACGACCCACAGATCGCCAAAGCCGAAGTTTTTCATGGCCCGCGCCACCGCGCCGATGTTGCGGGGATCGCGCGGACGAACGAGGACGATTCTGCATTCTGGTGGTGGCATCAAAGAGAATTACCGTGGTTGCGAACTAAATGTACAGCAGGCTGCCAGCCTGCTGACTGCCGATAGCAAGAGCCACATCTCGCGCACAGCGCCACCTGGAAGAAGAACGCCGGGATAACTTGCGCGGACGCCGATAGCAAGAGCCACATCTCGCGCACAGCCTCACAGGCCCAACAACAGGAGGCTGGCAGCCTCCTGTACACGCCACAGGTTCACTCAGTTCTTCGGCGCATATTTCAGCGCCGCGATTTGACTATGGGTGAGTTTGACTTTTTCGACCATGTCTCTGACGCGCGGCAATTCGCGCGCGCTAAGTTCATTGGTTTCGGCGGGATCAAGCTTGACGTTATAAAGCTCAACCGTTTTGAAATCGCTGGCAACCAGCAATTTGAAATCGCCCGCGCGTAACGCCATTTTCGGCAAGAACTTGTCCGTCTGGCTCTTGATGGCCTGATCGTATTGCCAATAGATAGGCCGTTGCCGCAGGTGTTTCTCACTCTGCAACAACGCCGCGATTGATTCGCCATCCAACGGAAGCTCGGGTTCACTTAGCCCCACCAACGCCCGCAACGTCGGCATCACATCCATTGCCGAGACGGGCGCATCGCTCACGCGGCCCGGCTTGATCACGGCGGGCCAGCGCAGGATGGCGGGTACGCGAAGGCCGCCTTCATACAAATGCAATTTCATGCCGCGCAGCTTTTTGCCATTGAGCTGGCCCGCCGTGCCGTAAGAACGGGTCGCCGTTTTGTAACGGTTCAGCGTTTCAGGCCCGTTATCGCTGGCGAAAATGACCAGCGTGTTTTCCGCCACCTTCAACTGATCGAGCATTTGCAACAAGCGCCCGATTTCATAATCGAGTTGCGCCACGTTGCCGAAATACTGCGCTTCATCGGCGCTTCGGCCTTTGGCGTATTCCAGAAAGAACGTGCTGGCGCTCGCCACCAACTCGTGGGGCGCGTGAAAGGGCACATACAAAAAAAACGGCTGGTCGGCTTTGCGTTGTTTCAACCATTCAAGCGCTTCGTCAACGATCAGCGTGCTGGAATAGCCTTTCAACGGCCCAACCGGTTGCCCATTGCGAAAGAAATTCACCGGGTTCTCGTGCGTCGGCAAGGCATTGTTTTGCGTGGCGAACCAGTATTGAAAGCCGTGCTCGCCCGGCGTCGGTTCCGAACCATCCATTTTGCTGTTGAGATGCCACTTGCCCATCATCGCCGTCGCGTAATTGGCGCGTTGCAATTCTTTGGCAAGTGTGGCGGTTTCTTTGGGCAAAAAGATGCCGCTGTTTTCAGGAATCCAGTCGCCGATGCCATCGCGTTGCGGGATACGCCCAGTCAGCAGGGCAGCGCGTGAGGGCGAACAGACCGGCGCGCCGCTGTAATAACTCGTCAGCCGTAATCCCTCTTTCGCCAGAATATCCAGATACGGCGTGCGAATCTGCGGATGGCCGTAACAGCCCAAATCGCCGTAACCCAAATCATCGGCGAGGAGGATGACAATATTCGGCGGCGTGAGTGGAGTGTTCTTTTTGGTTTGCGCTTCTGTTAGTGGGGCGCAAAGGCAAAGGGTGGCAAAGGTCAGCCAGCGTAATTTACGAACCAATTTCTTCATTGAATGAACACTCGAGGTAATGCAAATCGTCCAGCATGAGTGCCTGGAGTTCAGTCTAAAGCTTGAACTCCAGGCACTCATGCTGGACGGCTCGCTTTCACCAAAAATATAGCGCGTTACACCGCCGCCTTCACCGGCGCTTGCGTGCCCGGCAAGACGTAATCGCGTTCACTGGCCGGATTGAAGGTGACGCGCTTCTTCTGCATATACGCCATCTTGCCCAGGTGTGAAGCCAACGCCGAACGATGGCCGCTGACCACATCCGAGTTGGGCAGCTTGCGCGCCTTCACGCTATCGAGGAAGTTGCGCACGTGCTGCGGCTCTAACGCCAGCGCGGCTTTGCGATTGACCGGCGGCGGTGGGGCCTGGCGGCGTTCAGGTCGTTGCTGGTAAGTATATTGGCCGCGATCAATCAACAAACTACCTTCGCTGCCCATAAATTCAATCGCCGCGCCTCTGCCGCCCGGCACCAGCGTCGCTTCAAACGTACATGTCCATTGGCTGGGATACTCCAACTGGATGCAGATCGTATCCGGCGCCGTGCGTCCGTCTTTGTAGTTGTAAACGCCGCCCGAAGCATTCGCCACCGTGGGCAGGTCTTCGCCGACGAACCAGTGCACCACGTCAATCCAGTGCGTGAACAAATCAGTAATCTGGCCGCCACCGAAATCAAGATAGGCACGCCAGTTATAAAATTGCTGGGCGTCAAACTCGCGGCTTTTCACCGGCCCCAAAAAGGCTTTCCAATCCAGCCCGGCCGGTTTGTCTTTGAAAGGGGCTTTGCGCAAGTGATAGCCGTTGCCATGCCACCAGGTACGCACAAGTGTGATTTTGCCGAGCTTGCCTTTGTCAATGTATTCGCGTTTGGCTTCGGCGTAATGCTCGCCGCTGCGTTGTTGCAGGCCGACTTCGACGATGCGATTGGTGGCCTTGGTCACCTTGATCATCTCGTGGCCTTCTTCGATGGTGAAGGTCAGCGGCTTTTCGATGTAAACGTCCTTGCCAGCTTTGCAGGCATCGGTCGCCATCTTGACGTGCCAGGGGTCTGGCGTGGCAATCAGCACGGCGTCAACGTCTTTGCTGTCGAGCAGCGCGCGATATTCGGTGAATGTCTTGGCCTTGCCTTCGGTTTTCTCTTTGGCGGCGTTGAGATTTTGGTCGTAGACATCGCAGATGGCGACGACATCGCAATCTTTCTCTTTGAGAAACCAGCCCATCACGTCACCGCCGCGATTGCCGGTACCGATGACGCCCAGGCGCACACGGTCATTGGCGCCGAGCACGTTGTTCCAACTGGCGGCCGTCAGCGCCAGCGCGCCGGTGCCGCCAGTGGCACTGGTTGCGATAAAGTTTCGGCGCGAAGTTTTCGGTTCGGTCATTGGTCGTTCCTTTCCCAGCCTGTAGTCTGGACTTGTTGAAGTAGAGGTTCGGGATGTTTCGGATGGCGGGCATTTTCCCTTGTTCAGACGGGATTGTCCATTGCTTTAAAGCAATAAGACGAGGCGAACGCGTTAGGAACGATTCAGCCGCGAAGTATTGCCGATCACCGACAAGCTTGATAGCAACATCGCTCCGGCGGCGAGGATGGGATTGAGCAACCCCGTCACCGCCAGACTCAGGCCGAGCGTGTTGTAGAGAAAAGCCCAGAACAGATTTTGCCGCACGATGCCCCAGGTGCGTTGGGCCAAGGCAAAAACGCTGGGCACCTTTTGCAACGACTGGCTCATCAGCACGACCGAAGACGCGCGCATTGCCAAATCCGTGCCCGATCCCAGCGCAATGCTCAAATCGGCTTGGGCTAACGCGGGCGCATCATTGACGCCATCGCCAATCATTGCGACGACTTTGCCGGCGCGTTGCAATTCGGCAATTACCTTGACCTTGTCTGCGGGCAAAGCGCTGGCGCGAAAGTCATCGGCGTGAATCGCTTCAGCCACCCATTGCGTTGTCTCTGGTGCATCGCCCGAAACCAGCAGCACCTTGACGCCGCGTTGTTGTAATTGCCGCACGACCTCGACGGCTTCGGCTTTGATGCGATCACCGAAGGCCAACAAGCCTTTCACCGCGCCATCCCAACCGTAATAGGTCACCGTGCGGCCATGCGCTTCCCAAGCGCTGGCGCGCTGTGCACAAGTGGCAGGCAACGCCAAACTCTCAGCCTCAGCCAGCCGGCGATTGCCAATGAAGACACGATGCCCGGCAACCTGCCCCGTAATGCCTGCACCTTTCCTGACTTCCACTGAGGTTGCGTCATAGCGCGTGGCGTTTTGTGCGTCAGCAAATTTCACGACCGCTTGACCGAGCGGATGTTCGGAAAAACGTTCGAGCGCGGCCAACAGCGGCAAGTGAATTTCATGGAGGACGTTTGGATCTCCCAACAGTGCGGTACCGGGAGCGGTAGCGACCGGGTCAACCTGCTGCAGGGCGACATTCAGTGCCAATCTCACCCGGTCACTACCGCTCCCGGTACCGCACTGGACACGCTGATCTTCAAGCGAGGTTTCTCCCAAAACAAGCGCATGCTCCAGCAGCACAAAATCGCCGTCCGTCACGGTACCGGTTTTGTCGAAGATCACCGTGTCTACGCGGCGCATAGTTTCGAGCATGCGGCTGTCGCTCACGAGAATGCCCTGCCGCGAAGCCGCGCCAATGGCCGCCGTCACGGCCAAAGGCGTCGCCAAGCCCAATGCGCACGGGCAGGCAATCACCAACACGGTAATGGCGCGCATCAACGCTTCGCCCGCAGGCGTAAACCCGCCCAACCAGCACACCGCAAAGGTCAGCAGCGCAAAGACGATCACGGCGGGGACGAACAACCGCGAGATGCGATCCACGGCGCGTTCGAGTTCAGAGCGGCTGCTGAGCGCCTGTTCGACCAGCTTGATGATTTGCGCCAGCGTCGTGTCGGCGCCGACTTTGGCGGCGCGGATGCGGAGCACATTGCCGAGATTGACGCTGCCCGCCACGACCTGGCTGCCGGGGTCTTTGCGGATGGGCGCAGCCTCGCCGGTCAGTAAAGCTTCATCGGCGTGCGAATGCCCCTCGCTGACGATGCCGTCGGCGGGAATGCGTTCGCCTGTTTTGACGACGAATTCGTCACCGACTTCCAACGCCTCGATGGTGACGAAACGTTCGCGCCCGGCGGCCCAGAGCCGTACTTTTTTGGGCATCAGGCGATAGAGCATCGCAATGGCGCGGGTCGTGCGCTCTTTGGCATTGCGTTCGATGACCTTGCCAACCAACACCAGCGTCACAATCGTCGAAGCCGTGTCGAAATAAATATGCGCGCGCTGGCCACTCAATCCGGCGAAGGCCTGCACGATGCTGTAGATGTAGGCCGCCAAAATGCCCAGGGTCAGCAGCGTTTCCATCCGCACGGTCCGATTGACGAGGCCGCGCCAGGCCGCGCGCAGGATCGGTTTGCCCGAATAAAAAATCACCGGCGTCGCCAAGGCCCACAGCAAAAACGGCAGAAAGCGGCGCACACTTTCGGAGATGTCCTGAAAGTAGCCAACATAAAGCGCCATGCTCAGCGTCATCAGGTTCATGCCCAGAAAGCCCGCAATGCCCAGGCGCAACAGCAAATCGCGCCGTTCGGCGTGCGCGGCTTCCTGATCGCCCGTGTAGGCGCTGGCTTGATAGCCGAGTTGTTCGATGCGTTTGCGCAAACGATCCGGCGGCAGATATTGCGGGCAGTAGCGCACCTTCACCATATCGGAGGCGAAGAACGCTTCCACCGCCACGACGCCGCGCTCATTGAGCAGAGCGTGTTCAATCAACCAGGCGCAGGACGAGCACCACATTCCATTGACCTGTAACAGGGCTTCCTGCAACGGAGCTTCGGGCGGCAGCTCAAATTTGGGAGTTGGCCTTGCCGCCCCTTGCTCGCCATTGGAAATCAGGCCCAGCGCCTGGCTGCGTTTGAACAATTCGGTTTCGCGCACGTCCGCACCAGATACCAGCACGCCGCTTTCCAGCAGGATGGCGTACACGTTCAGACAGCCCAGACAGCAAAAGGTCTTTTCGGCGGCCTCAAACCGGCGCGAAAACGGGTGGCGTCCGACGTGTAGTTCGCACAGGTCGCAAGTCTTTTCCATCATCTGGCTCCCGTCGTTAGTAAGGCTTGGCTGGCTGTTCGGCCGTTTGGATGTTGACGGGTTTGCCGTGTTCATCCAGGAAGATCGGATTGGCGCGCCGCGCGACAATATAGGCGGTAATGAGGATGCTGATGAAAATGACGGCAATCAGGCTGAGCAAGAGCTTCAAGATTGTGCCTTGATTGCGGGAAAAGAATTGAGCGGTTTTATTGATCATAATTGTTGCCTCCCTGGGTACGCGCGCATCCTGGCGCGCTGCGTCAGGTCAGCCCAACAAATACCGAAGGGTTCCCTTTCAGCATTGACACAGTTGACTTGACGCAGCGCGCAAGGATGCGCGCGTACCCCGGTTGTTAGTGCGCCTTTTTGGTCGGCGTGATGAAGGTCATCTTGAACGTCTCGTTTTCATTGTTAGGCGACACGGAGGTCGCAATCTCGAAGTAATTGACGCCTGCGGGCAGGCTATTTTCCGCAGCCGCGATCTCAAACTCCTGTTGCACCGTTTCCGCCGGTTGCAATTTCAACGGTTGCGGCAGCGTCAGTTGCGCATTCGGCAAGCCCCGCAGCGTAAACGTGACTTCGGCGGTTTTGTTTTGCCGATTGGCGATGGTCAGACGGAATTGGTTGTAAACGCGACCGTCCGCCCCAAGGCGAAACATGGTCGTCCGCACGGGCGCAATCCGCACCATCACGTTGTGCCGCATGGAAAGCGCCACAAACAGTCCTGAAGCATAAAACAGCAGAATCAACATCACGCCGAACCGTTTGGCATCGTGCAGCCCAAGCCGCTTACGCCAAGTGCTCTGTTTGTTCTTGAGCAACTCGCCATGCTCGCCCCAGGTGTATTGAATCAGCCCCGGCTTGCCCAATCGCCCCAGGATGTCATCGCAGGCGTCAATGCACTCGCCGCAATGGATGCACTCGATCTGATACGGCGAATTGCGGATGTCTATGCCCATATGACAAACGCGCACACATTTCTTGCATTCAATGCAATCGTGACGGTCGTCACGGTATTCGACGATCAGCGTGTCTTTGTCGCCAAACATCCCTTGCAAGTAACCATACGGGCAAATCGTCGTGCAAAAGTGCGTGCGCACAAAGGCGAAATCCAGAAAGGCAATCAGCGTCGTGACAGCGCCCGCAACGCCGCCTACTGTCTTGATGTCGAGCCGCAGCAGCCGCTGCAACAAATCGCGCGGCTCGACAAAATAGGCGATGAAGACAAAAGCCAGCAAGACCGAGGCCAGCAAGAGCACGCTATAAAAGAGGGCGCTGGAAAGAAGCTGGCGCATCTGTTTGTCGAGTTTGATAAAGCGTTTGTTGACGACTTTGGCTAAACGCTCTTCCAGCTTCAGTGAAGCCTCGCTGAAAATCATTTGCGGGCAGAGATAACCGCAATAGATTCGCCCGTACAGCATCGAAGCCGCCGCAATCACATACAGCAAAAAGAGCAGCGAAAAGAAGATGATCGCAAACTCGTTGATCCACAGTTCGTACCCGGCGAAGTAAAAGCGCTGGCGCGGAATGTCGAAGCGCATCACGTTCAAGAACGGCAGCGCCAGGAAAATCAGAAAGCAGCCCAGTTGGATCAGCTTGCGTTTGCGATGATAGGTGTCGTGAATCGGCAACGGCTTGCCAGCCGGTTTCAGTTGCGGCTTGGGCATCGCAGGCTTGGCCGGTGCTCCGGGTTTGTTTGGGGTAGCAGTTGCCGTTGAGTTAGCAACAGCCTCGTTCACACTCGTACTCATCATAAATTTGTTTATGGGCAGTCATCATCAATGGCAATGTGGCGGCGTGGCGCGACTCGCGTTCGCCGTCGGCAGCATGCTTCTTTGCGAAGCCGATACCTGGGACGTCACGCCGCGCCAGACTAGAAACACGCCCAACAACGTAATGCTCAGGGCCGCCGTTTTAACACCCCAAGTACTCAATGAGGCGCTCAGCTTGACGCTGAAAGCGGATGAGAGCATACCGATTGCCAGTAACGCGCCAGCAGTTCCTAATCCAAAAGCCAACATCGTCAAAGAGCCTGCAAGCACTGTGCCCGTAGCCATCGCTTTGAAAAGCGCGGCGTAAATCAGGCCGCAAGGCAGGAAGCCTAACAGCATTCCAAGTGTGAATTTGCTAGAGATAGACGTCGAAGCGAGGCGGCTGCCAATGGGTTTGAACACGCGCATCAGCAAACGCAATGGGTCAAAACGTTGCAGCGGACGAGTTGGCAAGATGTCGAGCATCAACAGCCCGGTCAAAACCATCAAGCCGCCTGCGAGAATTGCCCCAGTGTTTTCAATGCCTGCGAGCTTTCCCGCAATTCCGAGAGTCTGGCCGGTCAGGCCTGCAAGGGCGCCGAGCATGGAATAAGTCACCAATCTGCCGATATTGTAGGAGAGATGTGCAAGTAGATGTTGCTGTCTTTGCGCAGTGCTCAAGGGGAGGCTGAGTGCGAGCACTATCGGTCCACACATCTGCGCGCAATGCAGGCTACTGACCAAGCCAAGGGTAAAAATCAGATTGAACTCTGTCAGGGACATGAGCGGGTTTCCCCTGGGAGCGCAGGCATCCTTGCCTGCTGTAAAAAAAGCCGCGCAGCGTTCCTTTTTTTCTTATCACTTGCCATGCGAAAGACGGAATAAGGAAGGCTTCGCCGCTTTTCTTATGGCAGGCAAGGATGCCTGCGTACCCAGGTCATTGGTAATGGATGCGCGGATTGAGCGCCGGAATGCTCACGCATTCGCGGTAAAACTCGAAGCGCTTCATCTGAATCGCATGCGTCGGGCAGCGCGAGGCGCACATCGCACAACGTATGCACGTGGATTCATCTTTCAACATCAGCGCGCCAAGTTCTTGTAACTCGGTGTCGCTGTAACCAGCCAAATCCTCCCGGGCAAGGCCCGCCGTCTCCGCCGCCAGTTGCATTAACTTGTCGTCATAGCGCAGTTGTTGTAACCCAACCAGCTTGATCAGGTTTTCCGGGCAAACATCCACGCAACCGTTACAGGCGATGCAAATCGAAGTGTCGAAGACCGTGTTGATGTTGCAGCGCAAACAACGCGCCGCCTGTTTACGGGCTTCGGCCTCGGGGAAATTCAGTTCAACGATCTTGTTTGAGGTCGCCCGTTGCTCGCTTTCCAACGCGGGCGGCAACTGGCGCTTGAACTGCTCCCAGCCCGTCACCATCGTGTAATCGGCGGGCGTCCAACGTTTGCGCACTACGACATCCGTGCGCGTCTGGCGCAGGTAATCGTGCATCGAACGCGCCGCGATTTGCGCCGACGCAATCGCGTGAATGAACAGGCGCGGGCCGTGTGCGATGTCGCCGCAGGCAAACACATCAGGCGCGGTGGTTTGATAAGTATCCAGGTCAACCTTGATCAACCCGCGCTCGGTCTCGACACCATCATCCGGACTTAGAAATGTAAGGTCGGAAGTTTGACCGATGGCAAAGAGCACGGTGTCGGCTGCGATGTCTTCGATCACGCTTTCGTCATATTTCGGATTGAACTTGCCGTTGTCATCAAAGACCGCTGTACATTTGACCGTGCGTAACCCTGCGACGCGACCTTCACCGTCATTCAAAATCTCGCGCGGGCCACGCGCCGCGTGCAACTTGATGCCCTCTTCCTCGCCTTCGTGGATTTCGACTTCATCGGCGGGCATCTCTTGGCGCTGTTCCAAACACACGAGGTGAATCTCTTTATCACCGCTCATCCGCAACGCCGAACGTGCGACATCCAGCATGATGCGTTCGCTACGTTCCATGTCCGATTCGGCATCGGCCATCGGCACGCGCGCACGCCGCACGGCAGAACGCGCGACGTCAAAGGCCACATTGCCGCCGCCAATGACGACGACGCGCTGGCCCAATTCATACGGCTTGCCTTCGTTGAATGCGCGCAGAAATTCCAGACCGTCATAGACCATCTCTAAGTCTGAACCCGGCAACGGCAACTTGCGCCCTTTGGGCAAACCTACGCCCAGAAAGATGGCTTTGTAACCCTCCTGCCGCAGACTGGCGATGGTGAAATCGCGCCCTAGTTTTTGATTGCAACGTAATTCAACACCGAGTGAAAGGATGGCGTTGATTTCGGCGTTGACCAGATCTCGCGGCAGGCGGTAGATCGGCACCCCGGCGGTCAACATGCCGCCGGGTTCGTCGCTGGCCTCATAGACCGTGACTTTATATCCCAGCAAAGTTAGATCGTGCGCAACCGTAAGCCCCGAAACCCCCCGCGCCAATCACGGCGACCCGCTCAAAATCGCCGCGATTGGGTGGGAGCATTCGCGCATCATGCGCTTCGCGGTAGAGCTGATAATTGCCAGTTTCCGGGCCGTATTGCTCATTGACGAAGCGCTTGAGCGCGCGAATCGTGATTGGCGCATCCAGGTCACCGCGCCGGCAATTCACCTCGCAAGGCGCGCCGCAAACCCGTCCACAAATCGAAACGAACGGATTGGTTGCACGGGCAATGCGAAATCCATCTTCGTAGCGGCCTTCCGCAATGGCGGTGACATAACCGCAGGCGTTGGTATGCACGGGGCAAGCATCCTGACACTTGACCATCTTGGTCCAGTAATCGGTGCTTGCAGGATCAGCCAATTCAAACTCTAAGCGGTCTTGCGTCATAATTTCGTTTGTCGTGCGAAAATTGGGCGTCTGAAACGACCGCCGTCTGGCTTTCTTCAATTCCTATGCCAGGTTCAGTTTGCGGAAATTTGCCGGGTTCGCGTTAGCTGGCGGGGCTTTTTACACAACGAAACGTGAAATATGCCGGGGCCAAGCGTTTCTGTCTGGGGAAAACCTCGCCGTGATAGACGATCATCCAGGCGCGCTGCGCATCTATTTCCGTCGCCGTCCACCAGTAAATCACCATTGAGTGCGGGTTCCATAACGGCGTTTCTTTGTCAGGGCGAATCCGGTATTTGGCCTTCGTTTGCTGCGCGTCCCAGATGCCGCCCGCATTTTGTCCGTGCCGCGCGGCTGATCGCACGGCTTCGTCTACCGTCGGCAGCCGCCAAATGTTTTGCGGTTCAGTGGCTAATGCAGTGCCCTCGGCATTGAGATAAAGACAACGCTCTTTGGCTTCGGCCCAGTTCATCATTTCTGTTTCGTGGGCGTGTTCCTGGTTCAACGGCCAGCCCGGCCCAGCGGGCGCCCAGATGAGTTTGACGCCGTTGCCTTCGACCAAGCGCGCGCCGAAATTCCCATCGTTGACGCGCCCGCTGATGCGCCAGACCGGTTCCACCATACAACCCAACGCGATCAGCACGGGCAGCCCCACGACCAGGCGCTGCGCCCACTGGCGCGGTTCAGGTTGGCCGAACCAATACAGCAGGGCGAGCAGAAGTAGCGGCGTGACGATGAACAGCAGCGGCGCGGAATGATCGAAGCCAAAGAACCAGGCGGCCAGCAGCGCACCAGCCAGATGCGACGCCGCGCCGCTTTTATGCCAGCGTACCGATGCCGCGCCGATCAAGACGAAGAGCAGCATCGGCATCAGGTATTGTCCGAACATCAGCGCGACATTGCGCCAGAATGACGTCAGGTACCAACCTTCGTGAAAATTCTCGATGGCTCCCCAACTGGCCCAAAAACCCGCCAGCGCCGTCGAGATCGAGGCGGCCAGCCAGCCCAGCACTTGTTGACGATTCAGTGGCGGCATCGCACCTCGCAAAAGGTCAATCGAGGTTGACGACGGAACGATGGAAGCGGCTGACGATGTTCGGATCGGCAAAGAGCGAGATGCCCGCCTTGTCCTTGCCCGCGTAATCAATCGTCGAAAGCACATAGCGGATGCTTTCGAGCCGCGCTTTCATCTTGTTATTCGCCTTGACGATGATCCACGGGCTGAACGACGTGTGCGTCTTGCTGAACATCAACTCTTTGTATTTGGTGTAGGGTTCCCACAATTCCTGGGCTTTGGCATCAATGGGCGAGAGCTTCCATTGTTTGAGGGGGTTTTTGTCGCGGGATTTGAAGCGTTTGAGTTGCTCGGCTTTGGAAATCGAAAACCAAAACTTGATGATGGAAATCCCGTCTTCGTAAAGCATGTGCTCGAACTCCGGCACCTGACGCATAAAGCGATCATACTGTTCGTGCGAGCAAAAGCCATTGACCGGCTCAACGACGGCGCGGTTGTACCAACTGCGGTCAAAGAACACGATTTCGCCTTTGTTCGGCAGTTGTTTCATGTAACGCTGAAAGTACCATTGCCCCATCTCTTCATCGCTGGGTTTGGGCAACGCGACGACGCGCATGGCGCGCGGGTTCAGATGCTCGGTGAAGCGGCGAATCGTGCCGCCTTTGCCCGCGGCATCGCGGCCTTCAAAGATGATCGCGAGACGGCGTTGGCGCTCCTGCACCCAGCGTTGCAGCTTGACCAACTCGATCTGCAACTTTTCGAGTTCCGCCTCATAGTTCACGACCTGTTTGAAGCGGCGAACATCGAATTGCTTCGTCCGCAGCGCTTCCAGCATCGCCTTCGGCCCATGAACATCAAGCAGGTCAGCCCGCGTCAGCAAAGGCTCGCTCTCAGGCTTGAATTCAAGAATCTGGGCCGTAGCAGTCGCAGGCGCGGGGACTTCGTGTAATTGCGTTTTAGCCGTGCGCCTGACTTTTCCGTTCATCAATGCAACCCTCGCTCGATGTGACGCAAAGCCCAGAGCAAATAACCCGCCGCGGCTAGCAGCAAGGGGGCTGAATAAACACCTGGCAGCCGCCGCCCTTGATAAATCGTACCGGCGATATGCAGCAAACCATTGCCGCACATCAGCACTGCAAACGGATACGAAAAAAGCGTCAGCCAACGGCGCTGGGCAAAAGCAGCAGGCGCCGCCAGCCAGAGCAACGCGCTCCCTGCGATCAGTCCCCTCAACCAAACCTCAAAGCGAAACGTGGGCAAAGGCAAATATAGCAAGCGCTCGCGTAGCGCGAGAACCGTTGGGTTGTAAACCGACAGAAAGCCGGTCAACGCCTCATCCGCCACATGCACGGTCAAAGCGCCAGCCAATGCCAACCACGCCCAACCTTGATGATTGAAAGCGTGTGCGGCAGGCACAGCGAGGCCGGCTTTCCCTGCGGGTCTATCCATCGCCCACCTCCGCTAGTCTTCGCGGAATTTCTTGAACGCGAAGCCGACCACAATGATGGCGTAAACGACAACCAGGGCCGCGATGCAATACATCAAGCCGTTGGCCGATTGGGAGACCTTATTGAACGCCTGCACTAAGGGGCCGCGCTCGGCATGTCCCGTCTCGCCATTCATATACAACACCAAATAAGCCGCGCAACCACCGGCGATGATGATATAGGCGAATCTGAGAAAGGTCGGCACGTCGGTGCCTTTGCGTTCGGTAATCCACCCCTCGGCATATTCTTTGATCTCTTCTTTGTTCTGACTCATAACGATTCCTAAAACGCGAGGCCGCCGCCTCCTCCGTTGAGTTTAGTCAAGGGCATTATAAAAACGGGCGGCAAGGCGTCTTCCCTACCGCCCGCCGAAAGTGACAGCTTGCGTCTTTGTTACAGCAATGCTGTGTCAGAAGCGATAGCTCAGGCCCATCGCAAGTTGATTCCGGGCTTTGAGGTCCACACCGGGAGCAATCTTGCCCACCGCTTGTGCCACGCCGAAATCCAGATTGAACGGCACCTCGCCGTTGGGCACGATGCGCACAAAATAGGTCAGCGTGGTCGGCACCGTTGCGCCCGGCAGATCCTTGATGAAATGCGGTTGCTGGGCGAATTCGGAACCGAAAATCAACGTGCTCTTCGACGGCCCTTTGACCACGATGGCGGCGGCGCCAAACGCGCGGGCTTGCCAATCGGGCGCATTGCCCGCGATGCCAAAGACCGAAGCGTTGGTCGCTTTGACGCCGAAGTTCAGCAGGAACGGCAGCCCCTTGACCTGCGTCACGGTTTTGGTGGCGACCAGGTAAAGATCACCGTTGGCGGTGTCTTTGGCTTTCAATACCGCGCCCACGTGGCGCACTTGCGTGCGGGCCACGAAGCCCGCCGCCAAGCCCGGCACCCATTTCGTCTTCGCGGCATTTTCGGGGACGAAATTGAACTTGCCGTGCACCGTGTTGAAGCCGCCCTCAAACAGCGGGCTTAGCCCCGCCGTTTTGCCCGCCGCGTTGAATGAGCGGGTATAACCGAATTCGGCATGTCCCAAAAACCCAACCGTGATCGAAGCCTGCATGTTGTTGCCAATCACGCTGCCCGTGTTGAGAAAGTGAAACGCGACTTGCGGGTGCCCAATGTTGTCGTTTGATGATTTGCTGGTATAGGCAAACGGTGTAATGAAGGCACCCGTTTGGCCTTCCCAATTCAGCCCCTGGCCCGCCGCGCTGCTGGTAAAGGCAAAGAGCGGTATGAATAAAGAAAGAATTGAAAACAGCGCGCGTAAGCTGACCGAACCAGGCATGGTAATGCTTGCTTTGTGGTTCATAACGATCCTCCACGTTAGAGAGAAGCGTCCGGCCAACTGCTCATTGCTAGGGTCGTTGTATTGTCGGCCACCAACTGACAGTTGGCGGGACAGGGAGCGCCGCTTGTTACAGCCGGCGCAGAACAGAAACTATATGCGTGTTAGTTGCCCTCCTTCTTAAGTTGCGAATTGCTTGGCCTGTTGCCAGACCAATTGAATGACTCGTCACCCTGCTCCAGCATGCGGTATTTCGCCTCTTCGGCATCATCCCCCCAATAACCATCTCTCCACGAACGGAAAAAGAAATAGAGGGCCACGCAAAGACAGAGAAAGAAAAAGAAATAAGCAAGAAAGACGCTGGGATAAACGTAATCGCGCATAACAAGTAGTCGGTAGTCGGTAGTCGGTAGTCGGTAGTCGGTAGTCAGTAGTCAGTAGATTGTAGCTGTGCAGTTAAGCAGCCCGTCACGAAAACATGACCAGCAAGAAAACTGAGAATGAATTCAACTACTGACTACTGACTACTGCTTCTCCTATTTCTCATAATCATTATCAGGCCGCCAATTCTTGGCGCGTCCGAGTGTTTGCAAATAGGTCACCAGGGCCTGGAATTCTTCTTCGTTATTCACGATCCAGGGGAAGGGCGGCATGATCGAACCCGGCACCAGATCGCGCGGATTGCGGAAGTGCGTGCGATGCCATTGCTCATCGTATTTGCCGCCCACGCGCGAGAGATCAGGCCCTGTACGCTTGGTGCCGAACAGATGCGGACTGTCATAGACGAATTCATCCGGCGTCGAAACCGGCGAATCTACGCCTTTCCACCCTGAACGTTTGGTGTCAGCCAGCAATGTGCGCGTCTGTTGCGTATGGCAATACCAGCAACCTTCGCGCACATAAACCGCGCGGCCTTTCAACTGCTGAGCGGTGTAAGGTTCGAGCTTGCCAGTGACGCCTTTGCTGGGATCACTGTTCTCAAACGGCTTGGCCCAGCTTTTGTCCACAATGGGCGGCACGACGGTCGTCAGCAAGCCACCGATGAAAAACAGCCCCAAGGCGGCCACGACGAAAGCAACTGCGCTGTAATCAGCTTTATGTAGCATGACGTTCTCCTAAAGTAAGCACTGCGAATGGACCTGTGTCCTGATTGCTCAAGCCTGATAATCAATTTCCTCTTTGCCCGGAATGCCGAACGGGTAGCCAGTCGTTTCGAGCAAATGCAGCCGCCGCAACTCAGGCTGCGTGTGAATCTGGCGAATCTGTTCATCCTGCTGCCGCATCAAAGCGGCCACATCGCCTTCCGCCGAAGCGTCCATCGCCAGCGCCGCCTCGTGGTTGCGCGCGATGATGCGGTCGTAAAGCGGCTTCTGAAAGTTTTGATAGAGCTGCAAATCCCAACGCAAGATGTCGGGATGGCCTATCTTGGTCGGCGCCGGCAGCGCTTCGATCAACTTGGGCAAGCTCTGCAAACCCATGTTCAGCCCCTGTCCGCGCGCCGGGTGAATGGCGTGCGCGGCATCGCCGATCAAGGCCACATTGCCTTTCACATATTCGTGGCAATGCACCATCTTGACGGGATAAAACCCGGCAATCTCTGAGTCGAAGTCGCGCAGGATGTGCGCCCGTTCCGACAACACCTGGGCGCGTTCCGCCGGCGTGGATTTCTTCCACCAACTGATGCCCTCAGCGCCCACCGGCAACGTAACCTTGATGCGGTTATCCATGCGTTGTTGAATCACCAGCATGCCGGTGCGACCGGCGTAGCGAAAGAAATAATCATCCGGTTTCAACGTCGCCGGGCGTGTCCCGAATAACGCCACCATCGGATGTTGATAGGCATGTTCAAGCGCCGTGAAATGCAACGCCGCGCGCACGCTTGAACTGGCCCCATCCGCGCCGATGACGAGGTGCGGCTTGATCGTGGCGGTCTCGCCATTGGGCAGCGTCACCGTCAACGCGTGAATGCCTTTGTCATCGGCCTCGAACTGGCGCGCGACGACCGGCTGCAACTTCACAAAATTCGGATTCTCTGCCGCCAGTTCCAGAAACAACTCGGCGATCAAGTCGTGATGAAAGACCAAAAAGTACGGATACGAAATCGGCAATTCATCATATTTCACCGCCAGCAAAGTCTCGCCCGCAGCGGTGCGAAACTCGTGCGCAATGCGCTTGCCCGCGCCGCGCGCAAAAAACTTGTCCAGCACACCCCAACGCGCCAGCAACTCGACCGTGTACGGTTGAAAGTGGTCGCCCCGCGCGGTGTCGAGTTTCTCCTTGCGTTGCTCCACCAGCGTGATGCGGTAATTCTGATGCCGTAATGCACAGGCCAGCGCCGCACCAGCCACGCCGCCACCCACAATCAAGATGTCGGTTTCGATGATTGACATGGTTTCTCTTCGGAAGGGGCTAGGGGTTAGGGACTGAGCGAACTCTGAGCTTCCCTGCTCCCCGCCTCTCCGTCTACGCGGCTGCGGCTATAGCCGGGCGCGTCTCTTCGCCGCCGCTGTTCATCATCGTCGCCAGAATGTTGTAGGCAAAGGTCGTGATGCCGCCGAACATCAAGATGCCAGAGAAGAAGCGCACCAGCCAGACCGGTTGCAAGGCGACAACCGTATCAATGAACGGAATCGCCGGGTTATTCCATTGCCAGCCTTGCCAGAATCCGCCCAGCCATAACGTCACAAAGAAGCCCAGACCGCCAATCAGGAAGAGCCAAAAACTCCAATTGGCCAGCGCCTCGGAATAGAGGCTGGTTTTGAAAGCGCGCGGCACGACGTAATAGCAGCCGGCAATCGCGAAGAACGAAAACGCGCCCAGCACGGCCATATGCGCGTGGCCTGGAATCCAGTCGGTCTTGGAAACGATGGCATTGACCGTGCGCAGACTATGCATCGGCCCTTGGAAACAGGTCAGCAGGTAAAACACCACGCCCGACATCAAGAACTTCAGCGGCACATTGTCGCGCAGTTGATGCCACTGGCCCTTCATCGTCGCAAAGAAGTTGTAGACCACGACCCACACCGGAATCAGCAGCATCACCGAAAAGGCAATCGTGATCGTTTGCAGCCATTGCGAAATCGGCCCGTGAAGCATGTGATGCGCGCCCGTCCAGACATAGACAAATGCCAGCGACCAGAAGCCGATCATCGAAAGTTTGTGGCTATGCAGCGGCGTGTTCGCGGTTTTGGGAATGAAGTAATAGGCGATGGCCAGGCCGACCGGCGTAAAGATCAAGCCGACCGCGTTGTGCACATACATCCAGTTCAGGTTGGCCTGGTTGACGCCCGTGGTGAAGAGCGTCGCGAAGTTGCCAACCAAGTAAACAAACGCCGTCCACAAGATGGTGCCCAGGCAATACCAGATGGTGACGTACATTTGTAGATACTTGCGGGTGGCGACGGTCATGAAGATATTCGTGCCGAACATAATCCAGGCCACGACTACCAGCACATCCAGCCAGGTCGGCAGTTCGGCGTATTCCAGTCCCTGATTGAACCCCAACAGCAACACCACCACGGCACTTAGAATGATGAAATTCCAGAGCGCCGCCGTCGCCGCGCCGAGTTTCTCGCTCCACAGTTTGACGCCGCACAAACGCGGGATGACGTAATACATCAGCCCCATATCCGCCGCCAGCAGCCAGCCGAACAGCATACCGTTGACGTGCAAAGGGCGCAGCCGCCCGTAGGTCAGCAACGGGATCGTCCCCATCAACCCGGGCCAGACAAACTTGGCCGCAATGACCAACGCAATAATGCCCACGATAAAGAAATAGGAAATCGAACTGATGAGAAATAGTTTTGCGGTCGTGTCTTCGTGCAGCGATTCGTTGTGCCGCACCGCTTGGGAAATGGGCGCAGCGCCAATGCTGGCTTGTGCTTGCATAAAGTCTCCTCAGATAAATGTACGGCAGGCTGGCAGCCTGCTGTCTGGCTTCCTCATTGAAGCAATCCGAAATTGTCAGCAGGCTACCAGCCTGCTGTACATAAATTATTGGTGATGAGTTGGAACGTTCTTCCTGCTACGGCTTAACCACACAAAAGCAATGCCGATTGCCAGCCAGAAAAGAATGTGCAACCAATTCCGCGTTACCACAGCATCAATTGCCGCGATGCCGAAGAAGAGAAAGAAAACGGTTAGGCTAGTGCTTGTTTCCAGTCTTTGTAGTTTGGGCATTTTGGTTCAAGCTCCTCAGATAATTGACCAGATTCCCCACATCGTTCTTGGTCAAGCCGTAATCAACCCACGGCGGCATCGCAGTACCCTGCACGCCGTAGAGAATGGATTCGAATAAACGGCGGTCGGTCGTGGCGTTCAGGAAATCAGCATTGTGCAGATTGCGCGGGCGCGGCAGGATGTCGAGCGAGTTCGGCCCCTTGCCATCCGCCTTCTTCCCGTGACAGCCCGTGCAACGTTGCTGGAAGATTTGATCGCCCCGCGTCACCGATTCCGCCGACATTGCAATCGGATTGGTATTCGGGACATCGCGCTCTTTCAGTGGGCGTTGCTTGTCTTTCACATACGTTTGCCGGATGTAAGCCAACAAACTGCGCACCTGCTCGTCATTCAGCACGTGCCCCCACGGCGCCATCGAAGTCCCCGCGACACCTTCTTTGATCGAAGTGATGAGCCGTTCATCCGACTTGCTGTTCATGAAACCGGCTTTGGTCAGGTCGCGCGGATACGGCTCGAGATAAACCGCGATGGCGCCTTTGCCGTCGCCCTTTTCGCCGTGGCAACGCGCACACGTCCCTTTGAAAAACTCGGCGGGCGAGGTGAACGGCGGCGGAGTCGTCAGGCTCTTCAAGTAAGCCGTGATGGACAGAAAGTCGGTCTCCGGGAAACCAAACGAGGGCATGATCGAATCGGCCACGCGCGCGCGCGGATCGCGGAAATGCTCCATGAACCATTGCTCGTCGCGCACCAAGCCGGCAAAGGACAAGTCCGGCGCCACGCCGCCATCCTGATTGCCTAGCTTGTGGCAAGCCAGACAGGATTTGTCGTTGATGAGCTTTTCGCCCAGGGCTGCGGTGGGGACCGTTGCAACCACGGACGAAGCAGTCGCAACGGACGTGGCCGCAGCCCCCGGTTGACCTGGTTGGGCCACTTTGCCAACGGTACTTTTACCGGCCAAAGTGGCGCGATACCGGTCGAGCGAGGTCTCTGAGTAATTGATCCCACGGCGACTCTTTAGAAAAGTGACCAAGGCGCGGATTTCGGCCTCACTCAGTTTGAACTGCGGCATCACCGAAGTCTTGCTGTTGGCGCGCGGATCAACGATAGATTCCCACAGATAATCCAGCTTGAATTTCTTGCCGACTTCGCTCAAATCAGGGCCGAGCGTGCCGCTCGACAACCCTTCAATGCGATGGCAGCCATAACAGTTTTTCCGGAAGAAGAGTTGACGGCCCTGGGCGACCAGCGGCGTACTCTTGAAATTCTCTTCGGTGTGGCACTGCGCGCAGTTGGCTTGCATGAACTCAGTGCTTTTGAGTTTGTCTTTGAACTCCGCCCGCCAGTCGTGTTGCGTCACATAACCCAAGAGCGGGTCGTTCCAGTAATGGTCTTCGCCATGCGCGTAGAAGGTTTCCAAGCCACGCCCTTGCCCGTCGTGACAGACCGTGCAGCCAAAGTCAGAAAATTTATGCCGCCGCTCCCACTTGCCATTGAGCAGGCGGTCGCCCAACGCTTCAGAAAACGGATGCGACCGCAACGGCTGGGCGTGCTCCTTGAAGCGCGGATCATCGCTGCCGATGTGACAAGTCAAACAACGATCCACGCGGTTTTCGCCAAAAGTGGTGACGATGGTTTGCTCGATACGCGGTTTGCGTCCGCTGACAGCAGCGCGTTCCGTGTCCGTCTTGGCCAGCGCGCGCGCCTGATCGAAATAGGCGGTTTGATAGCTCTCCCATTTGTGGAAGAACTGGTCGTAAAAGACCAAGCCGTGAATAATCAGAATAACGAACGCTGCAATGGCCAGTGCCAGTCGCATGATGCAATCCTCGGTAATCGGTAATCGGTAGTCAGTAGTCAGTAGTCAGTAACCAAATTTGCCTTCAATTTTCTTGCTTAGTCAGAGTCAAACTGATCGAGAACTATTCCCGCCACAATCTACTGACTACTGACTACTGATTACTGACTACTGACTACTGACTATTTCTTCTTACCACGGTGAAACGAACTCCCAGTTCGGCCCACGGAAGAAAGTGCCAATGATAATGAGCACGATATTGACGATCACAAAAATCAGGAAGAGCGTGTTTGGCAACAGCCGCTCTTTGGCAAACCACTTGCCCACACCTTTGTTACTGCGATCCAGATAGGGCGCGAGCAACAGGATCAAAACTTCCAAGCCAGGCACGCCAACTCCGCCCCAGAATGCCGAATAGCTCACCTGCTCCTGCAAGCCCAGAAAGTACCAGGGCGCTTTGGCCGGATTGGGCGGATGCAACACATTGACGGGTTCTTCCAGCGGCGCGTTAAACAGCAGCGACACCACCAACACACCCGCAATCGTCAGCACGAGGACGAATAACTCCGCCATAAACAAATTCGGCCAACTGAAAACCGAGTTCTCCGGCACGTTGCCCACTTTGGTGAATGGCCCGCGCACCAAGCCCTGAATGCCGTAATGCTTCTTTTCAATGGGCAGGACAGGCGCCACCGTCTTGGCGGCCACGGCCAACGCGGGGACTCCGTTGACAGCGGGAGCAGCGCTAGCCGTCACGGCAACCGGCTCCAATTCGCGCGGCCATTCCGCCAAGTTTTCTTTCTTAGGAATTTCCGGTTGTGGCGGCGCATCGGCATCGGCTGGGCGCGAGAGACCGCCGTCTTTGCGGATGCGCCAGAAATGGATGGAAACCAGCACCGTCACCAGCAGTGGCAACACCGCAATATGCAGCACGTAAAAACGCAGCAGCGCCTCTTGCCCCACGGTGTAATCACCGAGCAGCAGGAATCTCATGTCCTGCCCGACAACCGGCGCGTAACCGGCGATGGCCGTGCCCACCGTAATCGCCCAAAAAGCCAGTTGATCCCACGGCAACAAATAGCCGGTGAAGCTGGAAAACAGCGTCAGCAAAAACAGCATCACGCCCACGACCCAATTGAATTCGCGGGGCTTCTTGTAAGAGCCGGTAAAGAAGACGCGGCACATGTGCAGGAAAACAATGGCCACCATGAAATGCGCGCCCCAGCGGTGCATGTTGCGCAGGAAGGTGCCGAACGCGACCGAGCCGCGCAGGTCTAGCATACGGTCATAGGCCTGCGTCGTGGCAGGCACGTAATAGAACATCAGCAGGATGCCGCTCACCGTCAAAATCACGAAGAGGAAGAAGGACATCAGCCCCAGCCCCAGCGTGTACCAGGGTTTGAGCGTATTCCGATTGACCTTGACGGGGTGGATGTGCAGGAAGAAGTTCGTGAAACTGGTTTGCGAACGACCCAGATCGCTATTCGGCAACGAATGGCGGAAGATTGAACTCCATACGTTGCCGGGAAATTCTTTCAACGTCGTCAGCAAGCCGGGTTTCGGCAATTTCGTCGCTTGGCTCATAGTTGCCCTACACCTTCAGATAGGTTCCGGCGCCCACTTCGGTGCCCTTGTCCACTTCCAATTCGCCATTCGGCGCGAGGCTCAGCGCATACCACGGCAGCGGTTTCGGCGCAGGCCCGCCCGTCACATTGCCGTCCTGATCGAAGCGCGAACCGTGGCACGGACAGGCAAAACCTGTTTCGGATGGCGCGATGATGCAGCCCAGATGCGTGCACGTCGTCGAGATGGCGCACAGTTTGTCGCCTTCGCGCACGATGCACACCCGGTGTTCGCCCAACGCGATGCGCGTGCCCGACGGGAAATCATCCGGCTTGCCGATGCCGAACCGATTGGGTGCGCCGTAGGTGGCGCGTGGTTTGATGAAAACGAGATTTGAGATTGCGCTGATGATGGCCGAACCAAAGAGACCCACGCTGCTCAGCCAAGCCAGCATGCGGCGTCTATTCTGTTGGCCTTCGGTCAATTCCTCGACCGCGTGTTTGGCGGGCTTACCCACTGCCATCGTGATCCTCCTGTAACAAACGCTCTGGTACGGATGGCCGGGCAGACTGCGGCTCTACGGACTCAACCAAGTCTTCGATGTCGGACCAGAAGACCTGGTATTTCGTCTCCTCCAGATCGCGGAAATAATCTTTTTTGACTGCGAGAATGAAGATCAAAAGAGCGCCCACTCCCATCAGCAAGCTGGCGATGATTGCGATCCACGTCAGGCTCATTGACATCATAACGGCTCCGTTACTCGGTCAATGCATAGCCGTGATATACCGGCCTGACCGATGGGAATGGGCTTAGAAGAACAGCAAAACGAGCAAGGAGAAATGCAGCTTATTTCTCACTTGCCCCACCGTTCAGCAACTCCGATGCCAAGCAGAATCGGGCCTTCACTGCGGCAAATTGCGTAGAATCCGGGCGTATCCGTAGCCGCACCTTTACTCCTAACCAACAGTTTGCGGAAAAGCACCCACGGGCACTGGGGAAATTTCTCGACTTTGCAGCGAGGGCGGCTGGCGTAGGCTTTGCTTCAAAGCGCAACGGGAACTAGCGCGAAAGGAAGGCGGAAAGTTTCCGCAATTTCAATCGCCTTTCCAGATAGACGGAGGTGCTTTATGACAAAACGTTTGGTTTGCCTGGCCGCATTCTTCTTTGTGCTGGCTTATGCTTGGCCGTTGCGCACCAAATCCACGCACGCCCAAACTCAAGAGCCTGACTATCGCAATAACAACTGTGTGAACTGTCATTCGACCGTCGCCGAGCCACTGCATGTCAGCAGCCGCTTTTTTGAATGGCAGAACTCGCGCCATCAAATGCGCGGCGTCGGTTGCGACAAATGCCACGGCGGCAACCCCACCACCAACGACCCCAAGCGCGCACACGAAGGCGTGTTGAATGTGGACGATCCGCGCAGCCCGCTGCATTACCGCAATCAACCTGAAACCTGCGGCAAGTGTCATCAGACAATCGTCCAGGCCTTTGTCCAGAGCGAGCATTATCAAAAGCTGAAAGGCTTGGGCCTGGGCGCAAGCTGTAATACCTGCCACGGACACATGGCCACACAGGTCGTCACTTCACCCAAAGCCACCGCCGACATGTGCGCGCGGTGTCACGATTCGATCAATTACCTCACGCCGCGCCCTGAAATCCCGCAACGCGCCAACGCCACCATGCTGGCGTTCCAACGCGCCAATTCGGTCATCAACTGGGACATGCTCTTGTTAGCAGAGGCGCAAAAACGCGGCCTCGACGCCAAAGCCGAACAAGCCGAGTTGAAAGAGGCCAAAGATTCTTTCGAGCAGGCGCAAATCAACTGGCATGAGTTTAAGCTTGAGGTAGTGCGCAAACAGGCTGACGCCGCGTTCTTCAAAAGCATGAAAGTGCGCGACACCTTGCGCCGTAAATTGGGTGTGGCCTAGCGGGCGCCGAATAGCGGTTTGAAATATCGGCGGCAAAGCGGTATTGAAATTACGTGCAGGTCGAAGTCCTTCCTGAAAGCGCTTCCGCCTGCGCGTGGTTTTAACGCTTTTCAATTGCGCCGATGATCAAACCGTTGCCAGAACGTCTGAAACAGCGCCCCGACACGCGCGCGCGGCTGTTGACCGAACGCGCCATCGTGCGCACGGCGGGCGCATCGCTGATTGCGGGTAATGCCGTTCGCCTCTTGAAGGATGCCCGCGAAAATTATCCCGCCTGGCTGGCCGCCATTCGCGCCGCTGAACACACCATCCACTTCGAAAGCTACATCCTGCACCAGGACAAACAGGGTTACGAATTCGCCGACGCCCTGATGGCCAGGGCACGGCTGGGCGTTCGCGTGCGGCTGATTTACGATTGGGCCGGGGCACTGAATGCCACCTCCAATAGCTTCTGGCGCGAATTGCGCGCGGCGGGAATTGAGGTGCGCTGCTTCAATACGCCCCGCTTCGATAGCCCCTTTGGCTGGATCAGCCGCGATCACCGCAAGATGATCACCGTGGATAAACGCATTGGTTTTGTCGCGGGCCTCTGTGTCGGGCAGATGTGGGTGGGCGATGAAACGCGCGGCATTGATCCCTGGCGCGACACTGGCGTCGAAGTGTGCGGCCCGGCGGTCGCGGAGATCGAGAACGCCTTTGCGCAGATGTGGACGCTGTGCGGCGCCCCTTTGCCGAAGGATGAAAATACGGGCGCGCCCGAGCTTGCGCCCGCAGGGAGCGTAAACCTGCGCGTTGTTGCTGGCATGCCGAATGGCGCTGGATTGTATCGCCTGGATCAAATGATTGCCGCCACGGCCCGCAAAACCTTGTGGCTGACCGATGCCTATTTTGCGGCGACGACGCCCTATGTTCAGTCCCTGCGCGCGGCCGCGATGGATGGCGTGGACGTGCGGTTGTTGGTACCACAGGCCACTGACATCCCGGTGGTGCGTGCCTTGTCGCGCACAGGCTATCGTTCGTTGCTGGAAGGGGGCGTGCGCGTCTTTGAATGGAATGGCGCGATGCTGCACGCCAAAACCGCTGTGGCGGATGGGCGCTGGGCGCGCGTCGGCTCGACCAATCTGAATCTGGCCAGTTGGCTTGGGAACTGGGAACTGGATGTGATTGTCGAAAATCAAGGCTTCGGGCACGCGATGGAGCAGATGTATCTGGATGATTTGCAGAACGCGACCGAGATTGTCTTGACCGCCCGCAATCGTATCGCGCTGATTCGTGAACGCCGCCGCCGCAAGTTGCGCGAGCAATTCAGCGTCACCGGTTCCAGCCGTGCCGCCGCCGGAGCGATTCGCCTGGGCAACGCCGTAAGCGCCGCACTCACCAATCATCGCGTGCTCAGCCCGTCAGAAGCGCGTATCACCGCCAGCGCGGGCTTGCTGTTGTTGTGCTTGTCCGGCCTGGCGGTTTGGTGGCCACATCTATTAACCGTACCGCTCGCCTTTTTGGGTGCCTGGGTCGCCATTTCACTCTTCCTGCGTGCGTATGACCTGCATCAGGAAGGCAGGCGCGAAACCAAGTTGTCGTTGGCGACCAAGAGCGCCGTCGCCGAAACACCGAAAGAAGTCGAGAAGGTTTGAGATGCTGCGGTTCCGCGTCGTCACTTACAACATACACAAATGCCAGGGCCTGGATCGCCGCGTCAGCCCGGAACGCATCGTCAATGTGCTGCGTGAAATTGACGCCGACGTGATCGCGCTGCAAGAAGTGCTGGCCATACGCGGGCGCGGCAGCGCACACGACCAGGCGCATTTCATTGCCGAGAGCCTGGGGATGCAATACCAACTGGGTGAAAACCGGCGCCTGCACGGCGGCGCGTATGGCAATCTGGTCTTGACGCGCTGGCCAATGAATGCAGCCGTCAACCACGACATCAGCATTGCGGGCCGCGAACAGCGCGGTTGTTTACGGGTTGATATTCAATTGCCCAACGACCAGTTGCTACATGTTTACAATGTTCACCTCGGCACCTCATTCACCGAACGCCGCCAACAGGCGCGCCGCCTGCTCGACACCGCCATTTTGCATAGCGACGATCACAACGGCCCGCGCATCATGCTCGGCGATTTCAACGAATGGACGCGCGGCATGGCTTCGCGCCTGCTGGCCGAGCATTTTCAGAGCGCCGACATGCGCCTGGCGCTGGGCCGCCAACGCACCTATCCCGGCGTGCTGCCGTTTTTGCATCTGGATCACATCTATTATGACAAAGCGCTGGAATTGGAAGCGGCGCAATTGCATCGCGGCCGCTTGGCGCTGGTGGCGTCGGATCATTTGCCGATTGTGGCCGAGTTTCATTTGCGTCAGTGAGGCTCGACCTGGGTACGCACCGCTTCCAGCGTGCAGTCTTTGGGGGCCCGAACATAAGCCAATAGCTCTGACTTGACGCCTGCACGCTGGAAGCGGTGCGTACCCAGGTTAGACCCAAAGCTCAATGTGATTCGCGCGTGACCTCTGCCCCGCTCTTGCCAACCAGAAAATCAAAATCAGCGCCACGATCCGCTTGCAACACGTGTTCGATGTAAAGCCGGTAATAGCCACGATCATACACTTGCGCAGGCGGCAACCATTGCGCGCGGCGGGCGCTCAGTTCTTCGTCGCTCACATCCAAGTGCAAACGGCGCGCGGCTACATCCAGCTCAATGACATCATCGTCTTGCACTAGCGCCAGCACGCCGCCTGCCGCCGCTTCGGGCGCAACGTGCAAAACGACCGTGCCGTAGGCCGTGCCGCTCATGCGCGCGTCCGAAATGCGAATCATATCAGTGACGCCTTGTTGCAAGACTTTGGGCGGCAGCCCCAGATTGCCGACTTCGGGCATGCCGGGGTAGCCTTTCGGGCCGCAGTTTTTCAGCACGAGAATACACTCGGCGTCTACATCCAAATTAGGATCGTCAATGCGCGCGTGATAATCCTCGATGTCTTCAAAAACGACGGCGCGCCCGCGATGCTGCATCAACGCGGGCGTGGCGGCGGATGGTTTGAGCACCGCGCCATCCGGGCAAAGATTGCCGCGCAGGACGGCGATGCCGCCTTGTTCGGTCAGCGGTTCGTCGAAGGCTTTGATCACGTCGCGGTTCCAGCAGGGCGCGGCGGCGGTGTTTTCGCCGATGGTTTTGCCGTTGACGGTCAGCGCGTCGCGTTCGATCAAATCGCCCAATTCGCGCACGACTGCCGGGACGCCGCCGGCATAATAAAAGTCCTCCATCAAATACTGGCCCGACGGCATCAGGTTGACCAAACAGGGCAAATCGCGACCCCAGCGGTCGAAATCTTCCAGCGTCAATTCGATGCCGACACGCCCGGCAATTGCCAGCAGGTGCACCACCGCATTCGTCGAGCCACCGATTGCGCCCAGGACGCGCACGGCGTTTTGAAACGCCGCGCGCGTCAAAATCTGTGACGGGCGCAAGTCTTCGGCAACCATCTCGACCATGCGCCGCCCGGCCATGTGCGCCATCGCATAACGACGCGCATCCACTGCCGGAATCGCGGCGTTGTGCGGCAAGGCCAGCCCCAGCGCTTCGACCATGCTCGCCATCGTCGAAGCGGTGCCCATCGTCATGCAATGCCCGGCGGAGCGGCTCATACACGATTCGGCTTCTTGAAAATCACTCAGCGACATTGTGCCCGCGCGCACCTCTTCGCTGAAGCTCCAGACATTGGTGCCCGAGCCAATATCCTGGCCGCGAAACTTGCCGTTGAGCATCGGCCCGCCCGACACGACCAGTGTCGGCAGATTGCAACTGGCCGCGCCCATCACACAGGCCGGCGTAGTCTTGTCGCATCCGACCAGCAACACTACGCCATCAATCGGATTGGCGCGGATGGACTCTTCGACATCCATGCTCGCCAAATTTCGGAAAAGCATGGCCGTGGGCCGCAGCAACGGTTCCCCCAACGACATCACGGGAAACTCAACCGGGAAGCCGCCCGCTTCATAAACGCCGCGTTTGACGTGCTCGGCAAGCTGGCGAAAATGCGCATTGCACGGCGTCAGATCCGACCAGGTATTACAAATGCCGATAACAGGGCGTCCGTCGAAGAGGTGATCGGGCAGCCCCTGATTTTTCATCCAACTGCGATGAATGAAGCCGCCTTTGTCGGTGGGGCCGAACCAGGCGCGACTGCGCAACTTGCGCCCGCCCCCGTTGTTGCCATTGCCATTGCCCGCGTTGTGTTGATCGCTCATGAAATTTCCTTTGGTTGTTAAATGAAGAAGGTGAATTGAAGGCAATCTTTTTAGGACTTACGCAAAAGCCGGAAACTTTGCCACAGAGGCACGGAGACACAGAGCCAGCGAGCTAGTCTTCCGGTCTTTCATGTCTTTCCTCTGTGGCTCCGTGCCTCTGTGGCAATGCTTCTGCGTAAGTCCTACTTTTAAGCCAAGCGCCTCATTTCGGCAACTCGCAAACCGGCTGCGCGTTTTTCCGCTCGGCAATCGGCAAAATTACGCAATCCGGCAAGGCCAGGGCGGCAAGTGCAAGCAATCATTCTCGGTATGACGCTTGCTGCATACGACGATAATTCCATCATCTCAACTTCGCGAGGAAACATGGGCGAGCATAATGTCGCTGCAACAAATGGCGTACAACAAGCGCAAGCCTTCATGCACGCCCTGCTCAAAGATCTGACCGCCTTGGAAAAGATCATCGAAGGCGGGCGCATCGAAACGGGCGTGCGCCGCATCGGCGCGGAACAGGAAATGTTTTTGGTGGATGCCGGGATGCGTCCGGCATCCGTGGTGCCGCAAATTTTGCAGGCGGTGAACGAGCCGCGCCTAACCTCAGAAATCGGGCGCTTTAATTTGGAAGCCAATCTTTCGCCCCAACTTTTCACAGGCGGTTGTTTGCGCGCGCTCGAAGCCGAATTGCATGAATTGGTCGAACTCGCCCGGCAAGCAGCGGCTAAGCACGACGCCAAAGTGCTGCTGACCGGCATCCTGCCCACACTACGCCAGTCCGACCTGACGCTTGAGAATTTATCGCCCGGGCCGCGTTACGACGAATTGAATCGCACGCTGCAACGCATGCGCGGCAATCGCTTTTACGTCCACATCAAGGGACTCGACGAACTGCAACTCACCCACGACAACGTCTTGCTCGAAGCCTGCTGCACCAGTTTTCAGGTACACCTGCAAGTCAGCGCCCAGGAATTCGCCCCACTTTACAATCTGGCCCAAGCCATCACCGCGCCCTTGCTGGCGGCGGCGGCCAATTCCCCGCTACTTTTCGGGCATCGGTTGTGGCACGAGACGCGCATCGCGCTGTTTCAACACGCCGTGGACGAACGCTCCGACACGCGCCAGTTGCGCGCGCAACCGCCGCGCGTCAGTTTTGGCGAAAGCTGGATCAAAGCCTCCGTACTCGAAATCTTTCGCGAAGAGATCGCGCGCTTCCGCGTCGTGCTCACCAAACACATCGAAGAAGATTCCCTGGCCGTTTTGGCGGCGGGCCGTTTGCCCGAACTATCGGCCTTGCGTTTGCACAACGGCACAGTCTGGCGTTGGAACCGCCCCTGTTATGGCGTAACCGACGGCATCGCGCATCTGCGCATCGAGAACCGCGTCATCCCGGCTGGCCCCTCGCTGATTGATGAACTGGCCAATGCCGCGTTCTTCCTGGGCCTGATGACGGCACTGCCCGAAGAATACGGCGACATCACGCGCGTGATGTCCTTTGACGACGCCAAAGACAATTTCTTCGCGGCGGCGCGACACGGGTTGAAAGCACAATTCACTTGGCTTGGCGGGCAACGCCAGCCGGCAGCGGCGCTCCTGCTCGAACATCTGTTGCCCCTGGCGCGCGCCGGACTCAAACACGCGGGCCTTGAGAGCGCCGACATTGATCGTTACCTCGGCGTGTTGGAAGAGCGTGTGCGCTTTGATCAAAACGGTTCGCTATGGATGCTGCGCTCATTGGCGGCGATGCAAGATCAAGGCACGCGCGAACAACGTTATCAGGCCTTGACCGCGACGATGCTCGATCAACAACTCAGCGATACGCCCGTCCACCGCTGGGAAATCGCGCAGGTGGATGAAAGCCGCGACTGGCGGCACAATTTCCAAACGGTCGGGCAATTTATGTCTACCGACCTGTTCACCGTGCGGCCCGATGATTTGGTGGATTTGGCTGCCTGCGTGATGGATTGGCGGCACGTCCGCCACGTCCCCGTCGAAGACGACGAGGGCCGCTTGATTGGCCTAGTCTCGCATCGCGAATTGCTAAAGCTGGTCGCCAAGGGCGCAACACAAACCGCGCCTGTCACCGTGCAAGAAGTGATGAAGCCGCACCCCTACACCATCTCGCCGCACAACTCCACGCTCGAAGCCATCGAACTGATGCAGCGCTACAACATCGGCTGCTTGCCCGTGGTTGACAAAGGCAAGCTCGTGGGTATCGTCACGGCGTATGATTTTCTGTCCCTCTCGGCGGAACTGATTCGCGCAGAATTAAAAGGCTGACTAACCACAGGGAGCACGGCGAGCACGCGGAAAAGCCGGAAACGTGCTTGCCCAAACCTGCTTACACAAACTGTTCTCAACTGCTCTTCCCAGTGCATCCCATATCCCCTGTAGTTCCCCTGTCAATTTCAGGGCTTACGCAGAAACGTTGCCACAGAGGCACAGAGCCACAGAGAAAAGGCTTGGCCTATCCGAAAACACTTCTCTTGCTCTGTGTCTCAGTGCCTCTGTGGCAACGTTTCTGCGTAAGTCCTAAATTTGATAACAAGGAGTAAACGATGCCGCCATCACTGACCGACATCATCGAACGCTTGCACGCGCATTACGGCCCACCCGATCCACCGCCGAGCGACGATCCATTCGAGTTGATCCTGTGGGAACAAGCCGCCTATCTGGCGAATGACGCGCAACGCGCAGCCACCTTTGAACTGCTAGCCCTGCGCGTCGGCTTAAGACCGGAACAAATCCTTGCGGCTGAGGACGCTGTGTTACTCGAAGTCGCGCGCCACGGCGGGTCTATCGCCGTTGCCGAACGCGCCGCCCGCTTACGAGAATCAGCCCGCCTGGTCAAAGAGGAATGGAGCGGCGACCTGCGCAATGCCCTGCGCCTGCCGCCCGCCAAAGCGCAAAGAGCCCTGCAACGCTTCGCCTCCATCGGCGCACCCGGCGCCGAAAAGATTCTGCTCTTCACCCACACCCAACCGGTGCTGGCGCTGGAATCGAACGGCCTGCGCGTGCTGGTGCGTTTGGGCTTTGCCGCCGAACAGAAAAACTACAACGCCACCTACCGCGCCATCCGGCAGGCACTCGCAGCGGAGTTGCCGGCGGATTTCGACTGGCTGATCGCCGCGCATCAGTTGTTGCGGCAGCACGGGCAGGAGTTGTGCAAACGCACGCAGCCGCAATGTAAGAGTTGTCCATTGCGGCGTGCGTGTGTTTATTGCCAAGCTGCTGCGGGCTAAAACGACTGTTGCTATTTGATGGCGACGCGCACAACGTTGGCCGCCACGCCATCCACGTTTAGCGCCAAGTCAACTTCGCCGCGCCCAGCCAGACCGCGCGGCACCCGCGCATTGATCTGATCCAGGCCCGCCAAGTCGCCCTGCGCGCCCGCGAACGAAACCGGCAGATCAACGTTCCCCAGCTTGACTGAGACAGTGCTCAGCGAATTGCGTGCACGCCAGCCTGTGCCATACAACAGCAGAAAGACTTGCTCGCCGTCCGCGCTCACATCGAGCGGCACGGCGACAAAGCGATTGAGCACAGCGTCAAACCGCGCGAGCGGCTCGAAGCTTTGCGCGCCGTTCGCGCTCACCCGCAAGGCCACCGCCGCCGCCACGCCCTGTCCGTTGGCATTGGCCGCAAACAAACCCGGCGCAACCGGCGCGATGCGCAACTTGCCGGTCGAGACCGCGCCGTCGCCGCTCGTCACCGTCACCTCTGCTTCGCCCGCCGCCGTGCCCAGTGGCATCAGGTAATTGACCTGGCCCGGCGCGACGAAAAAGAGCGGGGCCACCCGCTCGACGCCCGCGCCATCACGCACTCGCACCACTGTGCCCGCCAGTGTCGTCGGCAAGGGCAAGCCATTTGCTGTTTGCGTGGTGGTCGCCAGTCCGACGCCAAAGGCCGCCACCATTGCTTCGCTGGCGACGGCGCTGGCGCTGAAACTGGCTGCTGAAACACTCGCCACGGTGCGCGCCACCATCACTACGCCCGCTACCCAATTGGCCGTCAAGCCGCGCGCGGCGGCGTCCACGACTTCGCGTCCGATGGGCGCATCGCCCAACGTCAACATCACCGCGCCCGCCGCATTCGCCGTCGCCGCCAGCGTCACCACCAGCAATGGCCGCGTCCCCGCCGCGAAGCTTTGTCCGGCGGGCAAAGCGACGGCCAAGCCCACGCGCCCGTTGGCCGCCTGGTTTGCGTTGACGTTGAGCGCCGCGCCGATGGCTTCGCTGGCGACCGCCGCAGAAACGAAGCGCAACTTGCCCGGATCGAAATTCAAGCTGAAGCCCAACGCATTCTCATTGCCCAGCGCGTCGAATTCGACGGCGAGCGCGCCTTGTTGCCCTGGGATGAGATTGGCGTTGCGCAGCCGGACCGTGCACGCCGCTTGTTGTTCGACAGCTTGTGGTGCGTCGTTCGGCGTGTCGTTCTCCGCCAACAAGCCGCTGACCGGTGCGGTTGGGCCGCCCGCCGAAACGACAGCATCCAGGCCCGCCGCATAGCGCCCGGCTTGCACCCAGTCGGCGATGGAGAGTTTGCCATCGCCTTTGGTTTCTTTGGGCGCGCAATCGGCGCGTTGGAATTCATTGCCTGCGGCGACGGCGTCTACGCCAGCGGCGAAGCGCCCCGCCTGCACCCAATCGGCAATCGTCACCGTGCCGTTGTTGTTGCCGTTGGGACGCGGCGTGACATCGGCTTCGTAGCCGGGCGAGACCGTCACGCTGCCGGGCGTGTAGCTGGTTGGCAGAATGACGGCGGCTGCATCAGCGGCCTCACGCGAAATCGGTTGGTCGGCAAAACCCACCGGCGTCGTCACAGCGGGGGCGTTGGCAGCGATCGTGAAAGTGACATTGACGAGCTGCCGTGTACCGGCGGCAAAGCGTTGCGTCGCAGGCAGGGCAACGGCGAGGCCGACGCGCCCTTGCGCCGTCTGGCTGAAGTTGAGATTGAGCGTCGCACCCACCGCGTCTGTGCCCAGCGCCGCTTGGGGATTGCTCAGAATGTTGGTGTCGAAGGTGAGGCTGAAACCGAGCGCGTTTTCGTCACCGAGCGAGACCAGTTCGACGGGCAGCACGACATTGCTGCCCGGCGCGGCGCTGTTGCTGAGGACGCGCACAAGTCGCGGACTGAACGCTTCATTCGTAGCCAGCGGAATCCCCTGGCCGCGGCCGGTAGCACCGCCAACCACGTAGAGCGTGTCGTTGATAACTTCCGCCGCGGCCCCCCAACGGGCTGTCGGCATTGGGTCTTCGGCGCGCCAGGTATTGGTTGCCGGATCATAGGACTCGGTAATGCCTGTCTCGGCTGGGCTGGGCAGTGGCGGGAATCCGCCAATTGCGTAGAGTCTTCCGCCAATGACCCCTGAAACCAACGAGGCACGCGGTGTGGGAATCGGCGCTTTCGTCGTCCACACGTTGGTTGCCGGGTCATAAACCTCAACAGTGCCAATACAACAAGTGCCGTTGTTATCACCGCCGACCACGTAAAGCTTTCCATCAATCGCCTCAGCAGTAGGATAGGCGCGCGCCGTGAGCATGGGGGCTTTCGTCGTCCAGGTGTCTGTGGCTGGGTCATATACTTCCAGCACGTTCGTGCGTGGAAAGGTGTTGTTCACAGCATTGGCCCCGCCCGCGACATACAGCTTGCCATCAATCACGGCAGCCGCAGAGGTGGAGCGCGGCGTCGGCATCTGTGCCTTTGTGGCCCACGTGTTGGATACAGGGTCATAGACTTCCAGCGTCCTCAACGACGGCGCACTTAATACGGCGCTGCCCCCCGCCACATAGAGTTTCCCATTGCTGACGCCTGCCGCCGCTGCCCAACGCGCTGTAGGCATTGACGCTCTTGGCTGCCAGGCGTTGGTGGCCGGGTCGTAAACTTCAAAGTCATTGAAGGCGGTGAGGGAAATCCCGTTGAATCCGCCCGCCACATAAAGAAGGTCATTGATGACGCCGGACATAACGTGTTCGCGGGCTGCTGGCAACGCAGTCCTGGTTACCCATGTACCGGTGCCGGGCAGCAGCAGACTCTTTGCCGCTGCCGGTTGAATGAGCTTCACTGCTCCGCACAATGCGATCAGAATGAGTAGTCCCGCGGCGATGAAAACTCGCGTTGCTGCCAAAGACGCTTTGCTGGTCATAGCTTGCCTCCTGATGTTGGTGGAATTTGTGTGGGGGAAGATTGCGACCGGTTGATGGCTGGTGCTAAATTGCTGACCTCATCAAAGACCGACAATTCAGCAAAGCCATCAACCGTTCGCTATAAAAGGCGGAAACGCGGGCGGAGAATTTAGTCGTGTGCAAAAAATAGTGGGCCGTCAGGCTGGCGGCCCACGCGAAAACCAATCACACCTTGAGGGCTTGGATGAACACCCCTGAATCACGAGATTTCACCGGTTTGTTGCTGGCTTGGCGCGGCGGCGAACCGGCAGCGCTGGAGCAGTTGCTGCCCGTCGTTTACGCCGAACTGCACAGGCTGGCGCGGCAACAGATGCGCGGCGAACGCGGCGACCACACGCTACAAACGACGGCGCTGGTCAACGAAGCCTACCTGCGGCTGTTGGACACGCGCCGTGTGCACTGGCAGAACCGCGCGCATTTCCTGGCCGTGGCGGCGCAGATGATGCGGCGCGTGTTGGTGGATCACGCGCGCGAACGCCAGGCGCAAAAGCACGGCGGTGCGTTGGTGCGCGTTTCGTTCGCTGAGGCGCTGGCGGTTGCCGAAGACCGTTTGCCGGAAATCCTGGCGGTGGACGAAGCGTTGGAAACGCTGGCGCGCACGCATCCGCAGGTCGCGTGCGTGGTCGAGATGAAATTCTTCGCCGGTCTCGCAGGCAAGGAGATTGCTGAAGTGCTGGGCGTGACGCCGGGGCGCGTCTCGCAGCTTTGGAAGTTTGCGCAAGCGTGGTTGCGGCGGGAATTGGAAGGTACGGAACTGGGCGGTACGGAACGGGGAGCGTCAGCGACCTGAGCCTCGGCAGCAGACGTATTCAATGATTTGCACAGCTTTGATTTGCGGCGGTACGTATACGCAGAACAGGGGAGCACCAGTGGTCCGAATCCCCGGCATCGGCCCAAGTTGGAGGCTCAGGTCGCTCACGCTCCCCGTCCGTAGCGCCTGTTCCGCACCGCCCCGTTCCTGTATCTGATTCTGAAAGGAGACGGCATGATGAGTAAGAGGTGCGGCGGTAAACTCCAGTTGCGAAAGTAGCTGGAGTAGATAGGTCAGAGGTTGAATCATCTCGTTGTGGCGATTGACCACGTAAAGGAGAC